>DASQAY010000146.1:0-15258 GCA_035635515.1 Candidatus Eiseniibacteriota bacterium
CAGGCAGAAGGGGCAGGCGGTGGCCACCCGCGGCGAGCCGGTACGCAGAGTCTGGTCCACCCGCTCGTGGTTGATCCGCTTACCGACCGTCTCTTCCATCCACATCCGCCCGCCGCCCGCGCCGCAGCAAAACCCTCGCTGGTGATGGCGCTCGATCTCCACCAGCTCCACCCCCGGGATCGCCTCCGCGATTTCCCGTGGCGGGTCGTAGATGTCGTTCCAGCGGCCCAGGAAGCACGAGTCGTGATAGGTGAACTTTCCGTCGAGGGTCTTGTTGGGCTTGAGCCTCCCCTCCCGGATGAGCTGGGCCAGCAACTGCGTGTGGTGGACGACTTCGTAGGTCCCGCCGAACTGTGGGTACTCGTTCTTGATGGTGTTGAAGCAGTGGGGGCAGCTGGCGATCACCCTACGCACCCGTCCGGCATTGAGCCGCTCGATGTTCTGCTGCGCCTGTTGCTGATACAGGTACTCGTTGCCGATCCGGCGCGCCGGGTCTCCGTTACAGGTCTCGGACGCGCCCAGGATGGCGAAATCGACGCCCGCCGTCTGCAGCAAACCGACGAAGGCCCGGGCCACCGCCCGGTTGGCCTCGTCGTAGGAAGCCGCGCAGCCGACGAAGTACAGGTACTCGGCGTCCGGTTTCTCGGCGAGGGTCTTGACCCCCAGCCCCTGCGCCCACTCGGCGCGCTGGGCCCGGGGCAGGCCGTAGGGATTGCCCTGGGTCTCGATTCCGCGGAGCGCGTTCTGGGCCTCTTTGGGGAGCCGGCTCTCCTCGAGGACCAGGCTGCGCCGCATATCGATGATCTTCGGGACGTGCTCGATCAAGACCGGGCAGGCTTGCTGGCAAGCGCCGCAGGAGACGCAGGCCCAGATCTCGTCCTCCTTGATGGCGCCCCCAATCAACGTTGGAGCGACTCCCGCTTTCGAATCTCCCTCCCCCTTGGGGGAAAGGGCTTTCGAATCTCCCTCCCCCTCAGGGGGAGGGTCAGGGTGGGGGTGTCGGGCCGTCTGGAAGAGGTTCTCCCGGGCGTCGACGATGATCATCTTTGGATTCAACGGCTTCCCCGTCAGGTAGGCCGGGCACTGCTCCTGGCAGCGGCCGCACTCGGTGCACGAGTAGAGGTCGAGCAGGTGCTTCCAGGACCACTGGGTGACCACGCTGGTCCCGTAGTGATCGGCATGCTCGAGGTCGATCGGGTCCAGCGCGGCGGCCGGCTTGGGTCCCAGCTTTCGGAAAAAGATGTTGGGGATGGCCACGATGATGTGGAGATGCTTGGAACTCGGGATGTAGACGAGGAACGCCAACACGGCCAGGATGTGGATCCAGTAGAAGACCTCGTGGGGAACGATCGCCGCCGAGCCCTGCCAGCCGATGCTCTCGAACCCGCGGGCGATGGCCGACGAGACCGGACGCCAGGCCGCCGAGGGGTCATCGCCCCGGGCGACTCGGGCCGCATTCTGGCCCAGCATCCCGACCATGATGGCGGCGATCAGCGCCAGGATGACGGCGGCGTCCAGTTCGTTGCTTTCGTGGAACTGCCGCGGCCGGATCACGGCGCGGTTGATGGCCGCCATGGCGACGCCGACGAGGACCAGTAAACCAAACAGGTCCTGCAGGAACGCGAGCCAGGTGTTGCCGCCGATCCAGGCCAGGCTGAAGCCCGGGTACAGGCCCTCCCCAAACGCCTGGATGATGGCGGTCAGGAGGACGACGAAGCCGTAGAAGATGAAGATGTGCAGGATGCCCGAGTACAGGTTGCGGAACATCCGGGTGTGCAGCCCCACGTACTTGGCCACCCCCAGCAGCCGCAGCGGGACGTGGTCGAAGCGGTTCTCGTTGGGGCCGAGGCGGAGCAGCCGGTAGAGCCGCCGCGCCCGGATCGCGAAATAAATGACCGCAGCCGCCAGCGCGACCAGGACGGCGGCCTGCTTGAGCAGGGTCATTGCCAGCAATCGTACCCTGAGCACTTGCGAGTGCTCGGTCTTACCGGTGGCCTGGGGTCGGGGAAGTCCACGGTCTCCCGGATGTTCGCCGACCTGGGTGCCGAGGTGATCGACGCGGATCAGCTGGCGCGCGAGGTCGTGATGCCCGGCCAGCCGGCCCTCAAAGAGATCGTGGACACGTTCGGCCGCGAGTTCCAGCGCGGCGATGGAACCCTGGATCGCTCTCGGTTGGCCGACCTGATCTTCGGCGACCCAACTGCCCGGACCTGGCTCAACGCCATCACCCACCCACGCATCCACTCGCGAATGGCAGAGGAGATTGCGGCTCGCGAGTCGAAGGACGGCGTCCTGCTGCTGGACATCCCGCTGCTCTACGAGAATCGCCGGACCTCCATTGTCGAGGCGGTGGTGGTGGTCTGGGTCGATCGGGCAACCCAGATCCAGCGCCTGGTTGAGCGCGACGGGCTCAGCGAGGCCGAGGCCCGACGCCGAATCGGGGCGCAGCTCTCGCTGGATGACAAGCGCCAGCGCGCCGACTTTGTGGTGAACAACACGCTGACCCTCGAGGCCACCCGTGAGCAGGTGGCGGACGTCTACCGCAAGTTTCGAGACGGCACCGAGGCCTAGCCTCTGGAGTTCCTCGAGCCGTACGACCCGCCCGGCCTCCGGCTCGCCCCGTCCAAAGGTCACCCCTCAGGTCTGCTGACTGTCCAGCTTGGCGCGATCGCGGAGGACGAACTGGCGATCGCGATCCTGGTGGCGTCACACGGTTCGGTATCGGTGGCGATCCCGTTCGTCGATCAGGGATTCGACGGGTACGTCCGCCGGGTCCGCACCATGCACGTCGCGCCCTATCAGCTAAAAGCGCGGCGCACGCTCAGCGCTGCTGGGACGTACGTCGCCTACCTCCCGGTTCGAGCCATCCGCGAGGATCCTCATGGATATCTGGTGCTCGCCTACATGCCCCCGCCGGCCCTCAGCCTGTACCGCCGGCTGTACGTCATTCCGGTGTCGCACTTCGTTGCCCATTGTCCGCGTGACCAAGCAACCGGAAGATCGCTGGCGCAATACGTCTTCCGCGGACACCTCAATGGCGACAGGCCCGACTCGTGGACGCCATTCCTGAATGACCTCAGCGAGCTCGGGAAACGATGGTTGGACGTCCTTCCCGGCACGTCACCGATCGATCGACAGCCGTTGGCGGTCCCGCCGGCGGCCAAGCCCGCCCTGGGGGCCTATGGAGAGCTTTGGCTGGCGGCGGAGCTCGAGCGGCTCGGACAGGAGCGGTTCGTGGTCTCCCGGCAGCGGGTGGACGTCGACACGGTCGATTTGCTTCTCCACGAACTCCGAACCCACCGCTTCGCCGGATTGCAGGTGAAGACAGCCACGATCGAATCGGGTCGCGTTGAATTCGGTTTGTCGCAGGACACATTCTTCGTCGACCCGTCGCTCGTGCTAGTCGTCCTGCCGTGCTCCGAGGGCGGTCGTGTGGGGAGCACCTCCTTCATCCTTCCTTCCGTCGACGTGCCAGGGCTGACCAGCCATACGTCGTATCGAGGACGACCACGGTACACGGGCAAGATTCGAGTCAATCAGATTGCCGAACGGTTCCGGCAATATGCCGTGCCCACCGAGAGGCTCGGCTCAGCCATCCTGCAAACCTTGTTCACGCGGGAAATCCCGCGACCCTGACAACTTGTTCACGCGGGAAATCCCGCGACCCTGACAAATGCGTAATCCCCTACTGCTTGGGGTCCGAGCAGGCGTAGGCGCCGTCGTCCAGCGAGATCGAAACGTGATCAACGGGGCAGCCTTCCCTGTCGTGACTGAGCGAAACGATCTTGCCGCTGTGCGGGCCGGCGCAATCGGCTCCCTGCACGCCGGTGCCGCCCACGTTCTCGAGGCAGGTGCCGATCAGGTGCCGGTCAGCCGCGGAAAAGGTCCTGATGTCGTTTCGGGCTGATTGGGTGGCGGCCACCCCAACGATGATCGCCACGGCGGCCGCCGTCACCCAGAATCCGGGACGCAAGAAGACCGGTCGGCCGGGATCGAGCGGCGTCTTGCCCGACATGCGAACCGGCTCGGCCAGCCCGCGAAGCCTGGCCCAGCCCACCAGGTTGACGAGGATCGCGTAGATGTTCAGGAACAAGCTGATCAGGCCCCACCAGCCGACCAGCAACGTCCGATTCATGACCGTGCGGAAGACCGACCGGCCGCAGTCGCGACAGAAGGTCCCGCGGTACCGGATCTGCCGGTAGAGCACGATCATGCCCTGGTGGCTGAGAAACCGGAGTGGGATGGCGGGCGATCCCTCGCAGACCTGGCACTTGGCCTCTAGCCCCGTGACCGGCTGCTGGACCACGATGCTGCAAACGGCGCGCGCCGCCGTTCCTTTCTAGGTATCCACCGTGATCGGCGTGGGCGGTGATGCTGCTTGGCTGAGATCCAGGCAGGGCTCCACGCACACGTCCCGGTCGCCGAAGATAGCCATCCACTCGGCTTGCGTCTTGCCCGCCAGGACGCTCGCCACCTCCGGAATCGCGCCGGGGTCAGCCTGCCGAGCGATGAGGTCCTCGCGGCCAATCGCCTCGCAGAACGTGCGCCAGAAGTTTGGTTCCAACGCTCCCACGGTGAGCAAGCCGTCGGCGGCGCGATAGACGTGGTAACAGGGAAGCCCTCCGACCAGGTCGAGCATGGGAACGCCGGCGTCGAACGCCCCTCGCTGAAGGACCAGCCAGCTCTTGGCCACATCCGTCATGGAGACGTCCAGCCGGCGCCCACGACCGGTTTGCTGTCGCTCGACCAGCGCCCCCAGGACGGCGATGGCGGCCATCATCCCTCCGGCCAGGTCGGCGGTCTGCACCCCCGGAATCATGGGCACGCCGTCCGCCAGCGGCATCACCGACAGGGCGCCGCTGCGCGCCAGATAGTTGAGGTCGTGGCCGGCCCGGTCGCGGAGCGGCCCGCTGGAGCCGTAGCCGGTAATGGAGCAGTAGATGAGGCGCGGGTTCACGGCCCGGAGCTGGCTCCACCCCACCTGCCGGCGATCCATCACGCTGGGGCGAAACCCTTCCAGCAGCACGTCGGCGCTCTCCGCCAGCTCCAGCAGGCGCGCTCGGCCCGCTTCGGTCTTTAGGGCAAGCTGCACCACCGGCTTGCCGTGGTGGAGTGCCTCGAAGTACGCCTTGCCGTTCGGCAGGCTGCGGATCGGATCTCCACGCGTCGAGACCTCGACCTTGGTCACCTCGGCGCCCAGGTCGGCCAGCACCCGGGTGCAATAGCCCCCAGGCAGGAACTGCGTGAGATCCAGCACGCGCACACCGTCGAGTAACATCGGCTGATACTTTAAGACGTCAGAGACCCATGGCCGTAACGAACGCCGAGGTGGCCGCCATGCTCAATCGGGTGGCCGACCTGCTCGAGATCCGGGGCGAGAACTTCTTCAAGCTGCGCGCCTATCGCGAAGCCGTCCGGCAGATCGACAACCTCACCACCGAGGTCGCCAGCCTGCTGCAGGCGGGTGCTCTCAAAGACGTTCCGGGCATCGGCCCCGCCATCGAGAAGAAGATCGCCGAGTTCGTGACCACGGGGCAGCTCGAGTTTCTGACCGATCTGGAGGCCCAGGTCCCGCCCGCGCTGCTCGAGCTCACCCGCGTTCCCGGCCTCGGGCCGCGCACCGCCAAGGAAATTTACGACGGGCTGGGCATCCTCACTCTGGACGCGCTCGAAGCCGCGGCCCGTGATCACCGCCTGCAGACCCTGCCCGGCATCAAAGCCAAAACCGAGGAGAACATCCTCAAGGGCCTCGCCGTGCTCAAGCGCACGCAGAGCAAGACGTACTTTCCGGAGGCACTCCTGCTGGCCGACACCATGCTGGTGTCGCTCCGCGCGCTGCCGGGCGTGGTGCGGGCGGAAGTGGCCGGCAGCGTCCGCCGCGCCCAGGAGACGGTGGGCGACCTCGACCTGCTGGTCGCCGCTCGCCAGCCGGAGCGGATCGCGGCCGAGCTGGTACACCTGGCGCAGGTGGCGGAAGTCCTGGCGTCGGGGGGCACCCGGTCCACCATCCGGGTCCGATCCGGTCTTCAGGTGGACGTGCGGGCCGTCGTCCCGGAGAGCTTCGGCGCGGCCTGGCAGTATTTCACCGGGTCGCAGGCGCACAACGTCCAGCTGCGCGGCCGGGCCGAGCGGATGGGACGGCTGAAGATCAACGAGTACGGGGTCTACCGGGAGGACGGTAGCCGGATCGCCGGCGAGACCGAAGAGGAGGTCTACGCGGCGGTCGGCTGCGCCTGGATCCCGCCCGAGATCCGGGAGGGTCGAGGCGAGATCGAGGCGGCCGCCGCCGGCTCGCTGGCCGCGCTGATTCAGCAGTCTGACCTGCTGGGCGACCTGCACACCCACAGCGACTGGAGCGACGGACGCACGGATATCAAGACCATGGCGCTGGCCGCCCAGCAGCATGGCTACCGCTACATGGCGCTGACCGATCACACCCAATCCCTGCTGGTGGCCGGTGGGCTGACGCCGGAGCGGTTTCGTCAGCGGGGTGCCGAGATCGCCCGCGTCAATCGCGAGCTGGTCGACTTCCGCATTCTGGCCGGCGCCGAGGTCGACATTCTCGCGGACGGCCGGCTGGATCTGCCGGACGACGTGCTGGAGTCCCTTGACCTGGTGGTGGCCAGTGTCCACACGGCGTTCGATCAGTCCAGCGAGGTGATGACGGAGCGGGTGGTCCGGGCTCTCCGTTCCCCGCACGTGGACGTGCTTGGCCACCCGACCTGCCGGCGTCTCGACCGGCGGGAGGGCACCGCGGTGGACCTGGAGGCCGTGATCACCGAAGCGGCTCGCAGTGGCACGGCCCTGGAGATCAACAGCAGCCCCATGCGCCTGGACCTCAACGACACCTGGGCGCGCCGGGCCCTGGCCGACGGCGTGCTGCTGGCCGTGGACAACGATGCCCACTATCCGGCCGAGTTTGGCTACGCCCGGTACGGCGTGGCAATCGCCCGCCGGGCGGGCGCTGGAGTCGCGAACGTGTTAAATACACGATCGGTGGATGAACTTCTGGCGCACTGCCGCCAGCGAACAGCAAGGGTCGCGGGCTGATTCCGTTCAACGTGATAGCCGGCCTATAATGCTGGTAAGAAGAGTGATCTAGAACCGTGCTGCAAGAGCTCGTCATCAAGGTGCCGGCGCCGTTCCTGGGCACGCCGGATGTCGGGTTCTCGGCGCGCTATCCGGCCCAGTCGGTGCCCGCTCCCCTGAAGGACGTGCCATTTATCATCGAGGGCCCCCGGGGCCCCATGCGCCGGTTGCAGGGCCGGCTTCAGCTGTTCCGGGAAAAACGCCACCTCCTGCCGGAAGCGACCGATGAGGCCTACACCTGGACGGACCTGGTCCAGCTCAGCGACGAGGTCTTCATCCTGGCCTTTCGGGATGAGAGCCTTAACCCCGACGCGGAGTTCGAGTCTGAAGCCGCCTACGTGGCCAACCTGGTCCGGCCGCTGATCTTCCCGTTCCTGAGGGACTGCGTGCGGATCGGCCGGCTGGCCCTCAGCGACAGTATCGAGCTCAGCGTGCTCCGCAACGCTCACGTGATGGCGGAGCTCGAGCTGCGGCGACCGCAGATCGTGGGCGACAACGGCTCGATCCTGCTCTTCGACCTCAAGCAGGACTAGGGCGTCCTGCAGTCCCCTCCGTCAGGGAGGGGCAGGGGAGGGTGCAGCCGCTAGCGTCGCCCGCTTAGCTTAGCCCGGATCCACCGATCGGACGACGCAGATTGGGATGCCCGGCGAGATGAGCGGAAGGAGGCGACGAGCACGCGAAGGAGCGCACCTGAATGGTGCGTGACTGAGCGCGCGCAGGAGACGACGCCCCGATCGCTCGCCTGGCGCCCAAGACGCAAGTTCGATTCGGTGGATTCGGGCTTAGGGTGACTTCGAGGGACTGGGCGCCGTGATGACGGTTGCCGCCACCGTGGGACTTGTGCTCGGGCACGGGGTCGAGCTCGGGCTGGGGGACGGGGAGCCGCTGGCCGAGGGCGTCGCGGTCGGGGTCGCGGTCGGCTTCGGGCTCGGGCTTGGGCTCGGCGTTGGGCTGGGTGACGGGCTCGCGGATGGGCTGACCGACGGACTCAGCAACGGACTCGCCGTTGGCGAGACGGTCGGGGTGGCGAGGGGTGCGCAGGGCGTACTCTGCACCAGGACCGAGGTGTCACCCGCCGTGCTGGTGGACTGGTGGGTGAGGAGCAGCGCCGCCGGCACGATGATGATGCCCAGCGCGACGGCCACCACGAAGGCAAGCGCCCCCCACTCCCGGCGCCAGAAAGCCCACGAGGAGTTCCGGATCAGAGGTCTTCGTCCGTTTCCGGGATCGGCTTATTCCTGCTGTTCAGGATGCGGACGAAGTCCTGGGCGCGGGCGAGCGCCTTCCACCGCTCCGGAAAGAAATCCTGGGCCACCACCGCGCGACTAGGCAGCTGGAAGACGGTCACGCACCACTTGTTGAGGGTGTGCGAAACCTCGACCTCGAAGTCCCCCTCCGTATTGAGGTAGCGGACGACTCGGTCCTCGTCGGATCTGCGCCTTCCTGAAACTGCCATTTCTGGACCCGTGGTAGCTGAGAGGCATGCAAGCTCGAACATCCATTATATGACCCTGTTTGGCACCCGGGCCAGACGCCTAGCCCGAAGCCGGTTTGCCTTCGGCGCGACCGTCCAGGCTGGCCAGGTACGCGCTCAGCTCTTCCCGCAAACCCGGGCGCTCCAGGGCGAAGGCGATGGAGGTCTTGAGCAGTCCGGCCGGCGTCCCCACATCGAAGTAGGTGCCCTCGAATTCGAGCCCGTAGATGGGGCCCTGTTGGGCCAGGGCCCGCAGCCCGTCCGTGAGCTGGATCTCGCCGCCTACCCCTTCGCGCGTGCTCTCCAGCAGCCCGAAGATATTCGGGGTCAGGATGTAGCGGCCCAGGATGGCGAGGTCTGAGGGCGCCTCCGCGGCCGAGGGCTTCTCCACCATGTCCTCGACCTCGTGGACCCGGCCGTCGGCACTTTTGACTTTGACGATCCCATACCGGCTGACCTGGTCTTTGCCCACGCGGTAAAGCGCCAGTACCGAGGCTTGCCGCTGCTGGAACACCTCCATCATCTGGCGCATGCAGGGAACTCGCGACCGGATGATGTCGTCGGCCAGGAACACCGCGAAGGGCTCGTTGCCCACCAGGTCCTTGGCCATCAGCACGGCGTGTCCCAGGCCCAGCGGCTCCTTCTGGTGAATGTACGTGATATCCACCATGTCTGAGATCTTCCGCACCAGCTGCAGCTCGCGGGTCTTGCCCCGGTCCTTCAGGTAGTGCTCCAGCTCGAAGGAGATGTCGAAGTGGTCGACGATGGCCCGCTTGTCGCGGCCGGTGACCACGATGATCTGGTCGATGCCCGAGGCGACGGCCTCCTCCACCCCGTACTGGATGATGGGCTTGTCCACCACCGGCAGCATTTCCTTGGGCTGGGCCTTGGTGGCCGGTAGGAACCGGGTGCCCAGGCCGGCGGCTGGAAAGACGGCTTTCCGGATACTACTCATTCACACCAGCCTAGCGGAGCGGCGCATACCGGTCCAAGAACTTGAAGATATCATCCCGGACCTGGGGGGCCTGCGAGCTGGTGAGAAGGCCGATGCCATGAGCCGGCCCGGGCACGATGTCGAGCGCGCGGTCGGGGCCGGCGCTGTCGTAGAGAGCCTGCGCGCTCACCTGGTTATCGTCGTCGAGTTGCGAGGAGATGAAAAGGGCCGGCATCTGGAGGGAGATGCCGGTGGCGTCCAGGCCGCGAAAGATGACCGGCGCCGACAGCGTGATCACGGCATCAACCTGGCCCTGGCTGGCGACGATTACCGACGCGGTGCCGCCCATGCTGCCCCCCAGCAGGGTCAGTCGCCGGGGATGCTGGAGTCGAACGTAACCCACCGCGGCGCTCAGGTCGTGGCCGATCCGATCGATCTGCTTCTGGCCGTCCGATTCGCCGTACCCGCGAAAGTCAAAGGTGAGCACGTGGTAGCCGCGTCCCGCCAGCTCGCCGGCGAACGGGAACCAGTCCGTCTGGTCGTCCGGAAACATGTGGCTCAGGATGACCCAGGAATCGCCCGTGCCGAACAGGTGGCCCCGCAGGGTCAGCCCGTCATCGGTCGCGAAACTGACGGGGGGCGCTGGGGTGGTGGGCCGGCCGACCTCCGTGCACCCCCAAAGGAGCAGGCACAGACACAGAACCCCGAGGTCGCGGAGCGGGCGCATGGGATCAGGAGCCCGGCGGCTGGGGCCTGGGCTGCCTTCTGGTCTTCAGAGCGAGCTGAATGCGTTTCACGCCGGCGTTATCCACCACCATCTTAGGCGGGCGGTTCTTCCGCTCCCGGGCTCGGAGCCGGGCCCGCTCCTTGGGTGACAGGTCGCTTTCGTCGCTCACGGCGTCGGCGTTGGGGTGGCGGCGGGAGTTGGACTCGTGAGCGGTATGGGGTTGGGGGTGGCGGTTCCCGTGGGGGCGGGGGCGGGAGTGGGGGTAGGCGGGGTGGTGGTGATGCCCGGCCGGTAGGGCGGCCCGCCCAGCCAGCGGGCGAAGTCGTACATGGCGAAGCCGCCGCCAATGCGCAGTCGGTTCATGTAGAAGAGCTCGTCCCGCCAGTGCCAGGGGCTGCCGAAGGTGGCGACCGCGCACTCGAAACCCAGGTCTTTGGCCACCGCCATGTCGTACGTGTTGTAGCTCCCGTACGGGTAGGCAAGGTCCAGGATCGGGTGCCCCAGCACCGCGGCCAGCGTGTCACGGCTCTGCTGCATCTCCCAGCGCGCCTGCGCCGGCGCCAGCGACGCCAGCATCGAGTGGTGCACTGTGTGCGCCCCGATGGTGAAGCCCATCGCGTCCGCCGCCTGGATCTCGGACCAGGTCATGTAGCTGGTCCAACCTACCCGGCCGGTGATCACGAAGCTGGTGGCCGTGAACCCCCACTGCCGCAGCTCGGGAACGGCCACCGTGAAGAAGTCTTCGTAGCCGTCATCGAACGTCAGCACCACTGGGCGCGAGGGCAGCCGCCCGGTGCCGAGCACCGCCTGCACGGCATCGTGCAGCGACAGGACGTGATACCCGTTGGCGGCCAGGTACTGCATCTGCTGATGGAACATCGGTGGGGTCACCGACAGGCCAAACCCCTGCCGGTCGCCCGGGATCGAGTACCGGATGTAGTGGTAGAGGAGGATCGGGATAAACGTCCCCCCGGCCCGCCACGTCACGCTGAGCGGCGTCGGGCTGGGCCGCGTCCGCTCGCCGGTGGTCGAGGGGGCGGGAGGCACCGGCGGCGTCTGGTCGTCGCGACCGCTATCGACGAAGAGGTCCCGAACGTCCTCATCGGCAAATACGGCCGCCGGCGCGGATGCCACCGGTCGTACCGGTGGGCCCGGCGGAAGCAAGCCGGCCAAGATCAGCACCAGGGGTAATACCAGGAACCGCGGCGCACGCCGAACCCAGCCTGCCATATGTCCACCCAGCGTAACGAGCACCGGTCGCCTAGGTTTCAGTGCGCCAGCGACGCGAATCTAACGGAGGGCGGCGGCCGCTACCCCTTTCAGCGCCGACCGTTGGCGCCAGTAGGCAACCCCCAGGACGCCCAACACCACCAGGGCGGCGCCCCCCACCACCGGGGTCCAGGGTGAATCCAGCGGGAGGCGGCGGTTCATCGCCCACTCCAGCCGCTCCCAGCTGCGCGGGGTGGCCCCGGAGGGGATGCGCAGGGCGCGGATCAGCTGGCGTTGGACCCGTTCCCGGCGGGCGGTGGGCAGCGCCACTCGGGGAAAGCTGTCGTTCAGGTAGGAGATCAGTTCCGCCTCAGCCGGCGACGCCAGCGTGGGGGCAGTGCCCCGCCGGAGATCCGGGAACAGCAGGCGGTCGATGGCCTGGGCCAGCGCGTCCACCCCGTCCGGACGGGTGGTCATCGCTCCCTCCCCGCTGCGCTGAGCAGGCGGCGGAGTTTGTGCACGGCGCGGAACAGCAGGAGTTTCACCGCCCCTTCGCTGCGCCCCATGATCATGCCGATCTCCTTGTTTTTGAGGCGGCCCTCGAACTTGAGCAGCACCGCTTCCCGCTGGTCCAATGGCAACCGGCGGACCGCCGCATGCAGCTCATCGCCCTGTTCTCGCTTCAGCCAGATCCGCTCCGGGTTCTGCTCCACCGGGGCCGCCAGCGGCTCCGGCAATTCGATGAACGCAGGCCGCCGCCGCTGCTTCGCCATCAAGTTCGCCGCTACTTTGTACAACCATGCTGAGTACGGGACTCCCCGCCATTCGAAGCCGGCGAGCCCTTCCAGGGCCCGCTGAAAGGTCTCGCTGGCCAGGTCTTCCGCCGCTTGCCGGTTGCCGGTGTGGTAGTAGCAGTACGAGTAGATCTGATCGAAATAGCGGTCGTAGAGCGCCGCGAACGCTTGCCGATCGCGTTTGGCGGCTTCGATCAGCCTGGCTTCGTCCTGCAGCTCCGCCGCCGACCGTTCAGTCACCGGAAAGCTGGCCACTCCATATAGTCCAACTGACCCAGGAACGTTACTGCATTCGCAGAAGCTGTAACTGCTTCCCCGCTTCCGCAAAAGCTTCCAGCGCGGTGTCCAGCTGGGCCTCGGTATGGGCGCTCGTCACGATGGTTCGGACCCGGGCCCGGCCCTCGGGCACCGTCGGGAAGCCGATCCCCTGGGCAAAGATGCCCCGCCCGAACAGCCAGTCCGAGAGCGCCATGGCGTCCGACCCCTTGCCCACGATCACCGGCGTGATGGGTGTTTCGCTGGCGCCGGTGTCGAACCCGATCCGGGCCAGCCCCGCCTTGAACCGCCGGGTGTTGACCCACAACCGCTCGATCCGTTCCGGCTCCGCCAGCAGGACATCGATGGCGGCAATGCAGGCCGCGGCCACCCCTGGCGGATGGGAGGTGCTGAACAGGAACGGCCTGGCCCGGTGGATCAGGAAGTCGCGCACCACCTGGGCGGAGGCCACGTATCCGCCCAGCACGCCGATCGCCTTGGAGAGGGTGCCCATCTGGAGGTCCACCCGGCCGTCCAGCTTGAAGTGGTTGACACTCCCCCGTCCGTTGGCGCCCAGGACGCCACTGGCGTGGGCATCGTCCACCATCACCAGGGCCCGGTGGGCCTCGGCCCGTTCCACGATCTGCGCCAGGGGGGCGATGTCGCCGTCCATGCTGAAGACGCCGTCGGTGACGACCAGCTTCACCCGCTTGTCGGCGTGCTTGGCCAGGTGGCGCTCCAGGTCATCCATGTCGCGGTGCTTGAAGATGGAGCGCTCCGCCCGGGACAGCCGGATGCCGTCGATGATGCTGGCGTGGTTGAGCTCGTCCGAGATGATCACGTCGCCCTCCCCTACCAGCACCTGGAGCAGGCCCACGTTGGCGGTGAAGCCAGACTGGAAGACCAGGGAGGCCTCCGTGTGCTTGAACTCGGCCAGCCGCCGCTCCAGCTCCTCGTGCAGCGCCATGGTGCCGGCGATGGTACGGACGGCGCCCGAGCCGGCCCCCCACTGCTCGGTGGCCCTGATGGTGGCCTCCTTGAGGCGCGGATGGGTGTTCAGGCCCAGGTAGTTGTTCGACGAGAGGTTGATGACGCGCTTGCCATCCACCACCGCCTCCGGGCCCTGGGCGCTGTCCAGCACCCGCAACGGCCGGAAGAGGCCCTTGGCCCGCAGCTCCGCCAGCTCGTCGGCCAGGAATTGCGTCTTCTCCGTGATCATGGAGTCCTCCTCAGGTTGCGTCGGGCATCAAGACGACCTTGCCGGACCGCCGGCTCTTCATGATGCTCATGGCCTCGTGAAAGTCGCTTAGCGGAAATCGATGCGTGATCAGGGGACCGACGTCGACCAGTCCCTGGCTCAAATAGCGAGACGTCTTCTCCCAGGTATCCCAAATCTTGCGACCCGCGATCCCGTAAATGGTCAGCCCCTTGAGCACAACAAGCTCGTTGAGGTCGAGGGTGGCGCGGGCATCGCCTAGCCCCAGGAGGCTGACCCAGCCGCCGGCGTGCAGAACCTCGAGGCCGTTCTGGATCGCCATCGGGTTCCCGGACATCTCGAGCACCACGTCCACGCCCAGCCCGCCGTTGGCCCGCTTCAGCTCGGCCACGGTGGACCCCGACGGGGTGATGACCTGGTCGGCGCCCATGCGACGGGCCAGGTCCTGGCGGTACGGATTCGGTTCCACCGCGAACACAGCGGCCGCGCCTTCGGCACGGGCGATCCCGATCGCGCACAGGCCGATCGGTCCGCACCCAAAGACGGCCACCGTGTTGCCGGCCACTGGGCCTGCGGTGGCGGCATGCACGGCATTGCCGAAGGGCTCCTGCAGGGCCGCCACCTCCGGCGTCAGCCCCTCCGCGTTCTGCCAGCAGTTGTCGGCCGGCAGCAGGACGTAACTGGCGAAGGACCCGTCCCGATCCACCCCCACGATGCGCAGGTTCTCGCAGAGGTGAAACTGGCCGCGCAGGCACTGCCGGCAGGTGTGGTCCACCACGTGGGTCTCAGCCGCGATGTAGTCGCCGACCTTGACCCGGTCCACTGGGCCCGCCACCGCCACCACCCGGCCGGCCATCTCGTGTCCGAAGACCCGCGGCGGCTGGATCCGGCCGGCGGCCCAGTGGTTCCAGTCGTAGATGTGGACGTCGGTGCCGCAGATGGAGGTGGCCAGGACCTCGACCAGGACATCCGTGCCCGCCGGCTCGGGGACTTTTACCTGGGCGAGTTCGGCGCCCGGCGCGGCGGTGGCCTTCACCACCGCCGTCATCGAGAGCATATGCCTATCTTACGCAGCGATCCCGAAAATTCCCCTTGCGGATCAAGGCCCGGATCCATCGGGCGGACGAAGCAGATTGGGATGCGGGGCGTGCCGAGCCGAAGGCGGCGACGAGCACGCGAGCGAGCATATCTATCGATCTGTAAGCGAGCGCGCGCAGGAGCCAACACCCGGATCGGCCGCTCCGCGCCCAAGATGCGAGTTCGTCCCGGTGGATTCGGGCCTAGCGAAGCCGTATGCTGGAATGACCGGGGCGGGGGCCCCTAACCGGGAACAGTGAGGAGGTCAAGGTGCGCGCATACGTGCTGATCAACGCATCCGCCGGGAAGGCGATCGACGTGGCCAGGTCCTTGCAGGGCGTGAACGGCATCCAGCATGCCGACGCCATCACCGGCGAATACGACGTGATCGCCCAGGTCGAGGCCCCCGACGTGGCCGGGATCGGGACCATCATCGTCGACAAGATCCAGAAGGTCGACGGCGTCTTCAAGACGGTGACCTGC
>DASQAY010000147.1:0-9833 GCA_035635515.1 Candidatus Eiseniibacteriota bacterium
AATTCGGGAGACGGAGCCGCTCTTCCGGCAATCGGCGGCCCTCAACTTCATCGGCAACGTCGAGGGCAAGGATATCTTCCGTGGCAAGGCCGACGTGATCGTGGCCGACGCGTTCTCCGGCAACGTACTGATCAAGACCGCCGAGGGCGTGGCGGAGTTCCTATTTCGCAGCATCCGCGACGCTCTCAAGGCCGACCCCCTGTCGGCGCTGGGAGGCATGCTGGCCCGCCACCGCCTGCTGGCCATCCGGAAGCGCGCCGATTGGCGCGAATTTGGGGGTGCCCCCCTACTGGGGGTGCGGGGCGTCGTCGTGGTGGCCCACGGGCGATCGGATGCCCGGGCGATCCGCAGCTCCATCCTGGTCGCCAAAGACGCGGTGGCCCAAGAAATCACGGAATCGATCGCCGGAGCGGCCGGGAGCACCTCCGTTCCGTCCCCGCTAACATGAACTCTGGTGGGGAAGAACGGCGCGCGCCAAGAGCATCGGGTGGTGGTCACCGGAATGGGCGTAGTTGCCCCCAATGGAAACGACCTGGCCGAATACTGGGACAGCCTGCTGGAGGGGCGATCCGGCCTGGGCGTGGCGACCTCTTTTGACACCACCGGGCTGCCGGTCAAGGTGGTGGCCGAGCTCAAGCACTTTGATGCCAGGAATTTCATGGACTTTAAGGAAGCCAAGCGGATGGCGCGGTTCAGCCAGGTCGGCATCGCGGCGGCGCGGATGGCCATCGAACAGTCCGGGCTCGACCTGGAGAAGGAGGACCGGACCCTGATCGGCTGCGAGGTGGGGACCGGGATCGGCGGATTCCGCGAGATCGCCGAGGAGATCGAGGCGTTCACCAAGGCGGGCGACAAGGGGCCCGACCGGATCTCGCCCTTCTTCGTGCCCCGGGTGATCCCGAACATGGCCTCCTGCCAGGTGGCCATCATGTTTGGCCTGGAGGGTCCCAACAACACCGATACCACGGCCTGCGCCGCCTCGACCCAGGCGCTGGGCAACGCCTTCCGCGTGCTGCAGCGGGGCGATGCCACGGTCATGCTGGCCGGGGGCGCCGAAGCCAACCTGTGCCGCTTCGGTCTGGCGTCGTTTGCCGCTATGCGGGTGCTGTCCACCCACAACGAAGAGCCGACCAAGGCCAGCCGCCCCTTCGACGCCATGCGCGATGGCTTCGTCCCCGGCGAGGGCGCCGGCATGCTGGTGCTCGAGACGCTCGAGCACGCGCAGCGGCGCGACGCCCCCATCTTCGCCGAGATCGTGGGCTTTGCCGTGACTGACGACGCCTTCCACATCGTGATGCCCGAGGAAGACGGCGACGGGCCGGCCCGGGTTATGGCCAAGGCGCTCGCCGATGCGCACGTGGAGCCGTCAGACGTGGATTACATCAATGCCCACGGGACCTCCACCCAGCTCAATGACAAGTCGGAGACGGCGGCCATCAAGCGGGTCTTTGGCGAGCACGCGCGGCGCATCCCGATCTCCAGCACCAAGTCTATGATCGGCCACCTGCTGGGCGCGGCCGGGGCGGTGGAAGCCATCGCGACCATCCTGTGCCTGCAGCACGGCATTGTCCATCCCACCATCAACCTCGAGCACCCGGATCCGGACTGCGACCTGGACTACGTTCCCAACGCCGCCCGCCGGCACGAGATCAATCTGGGCATCTCCAACTCGTTCGGCTTCGGCGGTCAGAATGCCTGCGTCGTCATCAAGCGTTTTGAACAGAACTAACCTCTGAGGCCGTTATGGATCCGCTGAACATCGGGACCGTTTTGCCTGTCCAGCTGGAGAGCGAGATGCGCTCCAGCTACATGGACTACGCCATGAGCGTCATCGTCAGCCGGGCCCTGCCCGACGCTCGCGATGGGCTCAAGCCGGTCCATCGCCGCATCCTCTACGCGATGCAGGACCAGGGGATGACCCCCGGGGCGCGCTACCAGAAGTGTGCCGCGATCATCGGCGAGGTGCTTAAGCATTACCACCCGCACGGCGATCAGTCCGTTTATGACAGCCTGGTGCGACTGGCGCAGGATTTCGCCCTGCGATACCCGCTGGTCGATGGCCAGGGCAACTTCGGGTCGATCGACGGCGACTCCGCCGCCGCCTACCGGTACACCGAGGCTCTGCTGGCCCCCATCGCCGCCGAATTGCTGGTCGACCTGGAGAAGGACACCGTCGACTTCGGCGACAACTACGCGGCAACCCGGCAGGAGCCGCTGGTGCTGCCCGCCCGCCTCCCCAACCTCATGGTCAACGGCTCATCGGGGATCGCCGTTGGCATGACGACCAACATCCCGCCCCACAACCTTGGCGAAGTGTGCGACGCGGAGATCCACCTCATCGATCATCCCGACGCCACCACCGAAGACCTGATGAAGCTGGTCAAGGGCCCCGACTTCCCCACCGGCGGCATCATCATCGGTCGCGACGGGATCGCCTCGGCCTATGGGACAGGCCACGGCCGGCTGATCGTGCGGGCCCGCCACACCTTCGAAGAAGCCCCCAGCGGCCGCGAGCGCATCATCGTCACCGAAATCCCATACATGGTCAACAAGGCCAACCTGGTGGCCCGCATCGCCGAGCTGGTGAGCGAGCGCAAGCTGGAGGGGATCGCCGACCTCAACGACGAGTCGGATCGCCAGGGGATGCGGATCGTCATCGAGCTCAAGCGGGACGCCCGTCCGCTGACCGTCCTCAACAACCTCTACAAACACACCGCCCTGCAGACCACTTTCGGGGTGATCTCGGTGGCGCTGGTGGATGGCCGCCCGGTGGTGCTGAACCTGAAGGCGATGCTCCAGCACCACATCGACCACCGCAAGCAGGTCATCACCCGCCGCACCCGCTACGAACTGGAGCGCGCCAAGGAGCGAGCCCATCTGCTGGAAGGGCTCAAGATCGCCCTGGACAACCTGGACGCGGTGATCAAGACCATCCGGGAGTCGCAAGACGAGAAGCAGGCGCAGGAGGCGCTGCAGACACGCTTCAAGCTGTCGGAGAAGCAATCCAAGGCCATCGTCGACATGCGGCTGGGCCGCCTCACCCGGCTGGAACGCACCAAGATCCAGGAGGAGTACGAGGCGGTCATCAAGCAAATCGCCGTCCTGGAGGGCATCCTGGCCAGCGAGGCCAAGGTCGCGAACATGGTGAAAGACGAGCTCACGGAGCTCAAGAAGAAATTCGGCGACGCTCGCCGAACCCAGATCGACCTGCAGGGGAGCGTGGAGCTCAACGAGGAAGACCTGGTGCGCAAGGAGGACGTGGTGGTCACGCTGACCCATCGCGGCTATGCCAAGCGGGTGCCGGCCACCACTTACCGGCCCCAGCGCCGCGGCGGCAAGGGCGTGCTGGGCGCCGCCCGGGTGGAGGCGGACTTCGTGGAGCACCTGGTGATTTCCTCCACCCACTCCGACATGCTCTTTTTCACCAGCCATGGGTCGGTCTACCGGCTGCGCGTGCATGAGATCCCGGACGTGAGCCGGCAAGCCAAAGGCCTTCCCGTCGCCAACCTGATCGACATCGATCCCAAGGACAAGATCACGGCGGTGGTCGGCATCACGGACTGGGCCGAAGACCGCTATCTGATGATGGTGACCAAACAGGGCACCATCAAGAAGACGCCGGCACACCTGTACAGCCAGGTGCGCCGCAACGGCCTGATCGCCATCGACCTGGCGGAGGGCGACGAGCTCAACTGGGTCAAGCTCAGCTCGGGATCGGACGAGCTGCTGATCGCGACCAGCGACGGCAAGGCCATCCGGTTCTCCGAAAAGGAGGTCCGGCCGATGGGCCGCGATACGCAGGGTGTGCGCGGCATCCGGCTGCGCGAGGGCGGCGTGGTGGCGGGCTTCGACATCGTGCGCAAGAAGGCCCACGTGCTGGTGGTGTCGAGCCGTGGCTACGGAAAGCTCACGCCGATCGAGGAGTATCCCTCCCATGGTCGCGGCGGCCAGGGCGTCTACACCATGGATGTCACGGACCGGACCGGTCCCCTGGTCGGGATGCGCGTGGTCACCAACCGGGAAGAGGAGCAGCTGATCGTCATCTCCGAGGGTGGCCAGGTGATCCGGATTCCGGTGGAGGCCATCCGGGTGGCCGGCCGCCAAACCCAGGGCGTGATCATCATGCGGCTGGACGAGGGCGACACCGTGGCTACCATCGCCGGCGTCGGCGGCGCGGAGGAGATCACCGACTGATCCCGCTGATCTGGGCACTGCTGGCTGCCGGGCTGGTGGTCCTGGTGATGGGGGTCCAGGCGGTCTGGCGGTCGGCCCGGGCAGCCCGCCGTCGGGCGTTTGAGCTGGCGGTCTATGCCGCTGCCCAGGCGGAGGAGATGGCCGTCCTGGCCGAGCATTTGAACCGCAACGGGTTCGAGTTGCGAAACACCAGCCAGAGCCTCTTTCCCAAGGTCCGCCAGTGGCAGGCCGTGCTCAGCTCTCCCGTGGTGTTGGCGGCCATGCCGTGGGCGCTGCGCCGGCTGTTCGGTCGACCATTGCGCCGCCGGTAACTCCTAAAAGACCTCGGCGCACCAGGGGGCGTGGTCGATGCGGAACATCTGGTCCGCGCGGGCGACGGCCCCCGGCGTGACCTCGTCCACGCAGCCAGCTCGGGCGAGCCGAGCGAAACTGATGCCACCCAGGTAGGCGGAGGCCAGCCGCTCGCTGGTCAACCGCAGGTCTGGCTGGCGAGTGGTCCGGCTCGCCTGGCCGTGCGAGGCGTGGCTTTCCAGCTGCCAGCGCCCTGCGTCCCAGTCGCAGAACGTATCCACCACCTCAAAGACGATCGCGTCGTCGGCCGCATACCGGCGTGCCGACAGCGCCGCCGGGATATCAACCAGCCGCAGCCAGAGGCCGTCGTTCACCGTGAAGCGAAGCCGTCGCGGCTCGGCGAGCAGCAAGGTCAACGGATGGTCCAACGACAGGAACCCAGCGTTGACGGTCTTGATCAGGTCAATGCCAAACACGAACCGCCAGATCTCGCGCTGGGCCAGCGGCGAGGTGGCGATCACCTCGATCACCTCCAGCGTGTTGGCGGGGATGAACTCGTCCCACTTGTCGTGGACTCGGTACAGGGCGTAGGCCGCGTTGCCCCCGGACTCCCAGACCGCGCAGAATTTTGGGCCACCGCCCTGCTGGTCCTGGGGCAAGTCCCGCAGGCGATGGTGGACCCACCAGTCCGGTGAGCGGGAGAGCATGCCGGTGGTCACCGCCCGTACCCGGTCGTAGATCGGCGCCAGCACGCTGGCGGCGTGGGCCAGGGGCACCAGCCGCGTCTGCCCCATCGGCTCGCTGGGGTCTCGGAAGACGGCTCGGTCGCGTTCGATCGCGGCCCACCCGTCGAAGGAGGCCACCCCGTATCCGAAACGGGGATAGATGAGGCCTTCGGATGCGTACAGGATGGCCACCGGGTCGCGGCGTTCGTGCGCATCGCGGAGCTGGCGCCGCATCAGCTCGCGCAGAATGCCGCGCCGACGGTGAGTGGGCAGCACGCCGACCAGCGTCACCCCCGCGGCTGCGATCTCTCCGCCGGGGATGGTCAGCCGGAAGGGCAGGTCGGCGGCGGTCCCGACGATGACAGGGCCGTCCAGGGCGCACAGCGCCCGGTCGAGGTCGAGCAGGTGCCGCCAGTGGGCCATGCCTTCGGCGGTGGGCTCGAAGCCATCTGCTGCCGACCGGGCACGCCAGTATGTCTCGTACTCCTCGGGCCGCGGTGGACGGATTTCGAACCCGGCTATTGCGCTACGACCCGATCTTTGCCGGTGCGTTTGGCGATCAGCAGGTTCTCATCCGCCCGCTTGAAGAACGAAAAGGCGTTGTCCTCTTCGGGACGATACTGTGTCACCCCGGCGCTGACGGTCAGGTACTGGGGCGGCACCCCGTATCGCTCGTCGGCATAGGGACTATTCCGGATCTCGGTCAGCACGCGTTCGGCGACGTTGCGAGCTGTCTCCAGGTCTCCCTCCGGCACGATGATGCAAAACTCGTCCCCGCCGTAGCGGACCAGCACGTTGGCCTTCCGGGTGTGGCGCTCGATGCACTCCGCCAGATGCTGGATGACGCGGTCCCCCACCGGGTGGCCGAAGGCGTCGTTGATGACCTTGAAGTTATCCAGGTCGAGCACGATCAGCGACAGGGGCGCCTTACTGCGGGACGCGCGGCTGAGCTCACGCTGCAGGTGCTCCTGGAAGAACCGGTAGTTGTAGAGGCCGGTGAGGCTGTCGGTCAGCGCCTGTTCCTCGCTGGCCACCAGCCGCTCCAGCATGAGCAGGCTGTTGACCGCCTGGGCGGCCAGCATGGACAGCAGGTGCAAGTCGCTCTCCGGGTCCTGGGTGGGGACGGGCGAGTAGATGGCGAGGGTGCCGCGCAGCTGGTCCTGCTGGAGGAGCGGGGTGACGGTGACGGATCCCTGGACGTCCGTCCTCCCCAGGAGGTGCTGGGTCCAGGGGCTGCTCGCGGCGTCCGGGACCGACAGCGGCCGTCGCGACTGGAGGACGAAGTCGCTCATCTCGCCGAGCAACTTCTTGAGGTCTCCGATGCCATCCGGCTCGGGGCCGGAATAGGCTTCCTGGGGGTCGCCCTGGGAGCCCACCAGGAGCAGGAGGGAGGCCTCGCCGTTCAGAAGCCGGCGGCCGAGGTTCAGGATCATGTCGCTGAGGACCTCGTAGCTGAGGTTGGTCATGATGGAGTCGAAGGACCGAAGCACGGTCAGCTCCGACTGGTGGCGGTAGTTGGAGGAGACCACGTGCTTGACCAGGGTGTGGACCAGGTGGGCGGCGTCCATGATCACGGCCTGGGAGACGACGGGCACCTCGGCGGCCGCCTTCATCAGGTTGTCCGGGTGCACCGGCAGGGACCGGGCCAGTTCGTAAATCACCGGGAATTCGGGGGCCCGGACGGCAAAGGGGCCGCTGATCAGCCTGCCGATGGCGGTGCCGTCGACCCGGATCGGGATCACCACGTGGCCGATGGGGCCGCCGTCGAAAAGCAGCTGCGGCTCGTCGCCCAGCGGCCCTGGGGTCTTGCGGCCCAGCTCGCAGCGGCCGAAGTTCTGCAGCAACAGGCAAAAGTCCGACTGCGGCAGCCCGGGCGGGATCTGATACCCGTCCGCCGCGTCGGCTCCCAGCGCGATACCAGTTCGGGCGGAAAAGTTCTGTAAAGCGGCTCTGATGACGTCATGGTTGACGATGTACGAGAGCCGTACCGTAGAGGTTTCAGTCAATTAGGATCACAAACCGACATCCCCAGCCGCGCCTCCGCCATTATAGGGATGGGCTCCTATATACCTTGTACACTGGAACCCCTTCGCACCGCCATCCGCCGAAGTGCCCTTGACAGCCCCGCAATCGCCCGTCTCGATAGGCCTAGACGGACAGAGACGATGCACGACGTCCTCATCCATTACCTGGAAGTTAATTTCGACGAAATCGCCGAACAACTTGCCCATGCTGCGGGAGCGACCGACGGCCAGCGGGCCGCGTCCACCGAGCGTCTGCGGCAGGTGATTCGCGAGCTCTACCGCGCCGCGCGGCGCCAGCCAGGCGGCGGATGGGCGCATGCCCCGGGGAAGGCGCCCGAGCCGGCGCGCACGTTGACCGAGATGATGGGCGCCGCCGGCGTCGAATTGGGTCCGGCCGAGCGCGAGGTGCTCAGCCGCTACTTCGAGCTCTTCCTGCGCTCCATGGAGCGAACCCAGCCCGCGACGACCACCCCGCCGGCCGAACCGCCCAGGGCGACCGCCTTGCCGGCCGAGGCGCCCGCCCCGCCCCCTCCCGTAAGGTTCCCGGAGCTCTCCCGTCAGCCAGAGCCCGAACCCGAACCGGAACCCGAGTTAGAGATGGTACCCGAGCTGCCAGCGGTGGCCGGCCTGGTGCCAGAGGAAGCGCCGTCGCCCCTCCAGACCATCATGCTGGCGGCCGCGCAACAGGCCATGGACCTCCTCCAGGTGGATGCCAGCCACGTCTACAGCCGGATCGACGGCTCCAAGTTCCTGCTCCGGGCGGCAGTGCCCGCCGACTCGGGGTTGGGACCGGACCCGATCACGCCCTTCGAAAGCCGGCTGCTTGCCTGGGCTCTGGAGCAGAACGAAGTGCATTCCGTCGAAGACCTGGCCAGCGAGCGGCTGGGGCCGGGCGAGCAGGCCTGGCTGCAGGCCGGCTTCCACGGGCTGGTCACCATCGCCCTAGCGCCGCCCCTGGATCGGCCGGTCGGCGTGCTGGTCTTGCTCCGGCGGACCCGCTGGCGGCTCGATCGGCGGGACGCCGTGAAGCTGGAGGACCTCGCTGTGGAGGTTGCCACCGCCCTGCGGCCCCAAAGCCTGGCGGCTAAAGTCGAGGAGGTTGCCGTCCAGCAGGAGCGGATCAAGCTGGCGCGCGAGATCCACGATGGGTTGGCGTCGGACCTGGCGGCGGTAGTTGCCCTCTTCAAGTACTACGAACAGCGGCGCGCCCGTGACTCCCAGGACCCGGCCGAACTGCTCCAGCAGATCCGGGTCGCGACCGAAGAGGTGCTGCAGGGCGCTCGCAATATCCTTCAGGCCCTTCGGCCGAGGACGATCCGGTCGGAAGGGCTGCTGGCCGCGGTCCTCAAGCAGGTGGACCAGTTCGGCCGGCTCCACATGATCGAGACCATTGTGACCATCCAGGGCGATGAGAATGGATTGAGTCCCGAGCAGAAGGAAGGCGTCTTCCAGGTCCTGCGAGAGAGTCTGTCGAACATCCGGAAGCACGCCGAGGCCCGGAATGTGTGGGTTTCCCTGGACATGACGCGGACCCCCTGGGTCCTGTTGGTGCGGGATGACGGGCGGGGCTTCGACGTCGGCCGGGTGGCGGAAGACCCCAAACCCGGCTCCTATGGCCTGTTGGGCATGCACGAGCGGGCCAACTTGCTGGACGCCACACTGGAGATCCTGAGCAACCCCGGGGAGGGGACGACGGTTAGATTCATTGGGCCGTCGGACGGAGCGATGTGAATCAGCCGGTCCGGGTACTGATTGCGGACGACCGCCCGATCTTCCGGGCGGGCGTGCGGGGCATGCTCAAGGACTTCCCCGAAATCGCTATCGTGGGCGAAGCCATCAACGGGCGCGAGGCGGTCGAAGCCTGCCGCCGGCTCCACCCCGACCTGGTCCTGATGGACTTGCAGATGCCGGAGATGGGTGGGATCGCCGCCACCCGGGTGATCAAGGCCGAGGATCCGCGTCCGACGATCCTGGCCCTCACCGTCTCCGAGGCCGAGGAGGACGTGGTCGAGATGGTAGCCGCCGGCGCCGCCGGCTACGTGCTCAAGGACGTGGATCCGGTCACCCTTGCCCGCAGCATCCTGGATGCGCGCGCCGGTCGATTCCAGCTGGACGAGGCCTTGATGCGCCGGGTCATCCTCCGGCTGGGGGAGGCCATGCGGCGGCGGCCAGAGGCCGTGCCGCCGATCGAGCCGCTGACCCAGAAGGAGAGCGAGATCCTCAAACTGCTGGTGAAGGGCAAGTCGAACAGCGCCATTGGCCGCGAGCTGGGCGTGAGCGAGGGGACCGTCAAGACGCACATCCGGAACATCTACCGCAAGTTGCACGTTGACAGCCGGCCGGCGGCAGCCGCCAGGGCGGTCACCCTGGATCTGTAGCGAACACCCGTTCGCCCCCGATTGGGCAGGCTGACCGGGTAGTCGAGCTCGACAGCATCTGCCCTGTCGACAGATTTACTCCGGATCATCTGACCGTTACCCTCGTGATACAAGCGGGCCCATATGGGTAGGTCCGGCTAAGTTCTTTTGGGGGTGCACGGAATGAAGAAGCTTCTCATCGCTCTGACGGGCCTGCTGGGCGCGATCCTAGTGGGCGGCGC
>DASQAY010000148.1:0-6961 GCA_035635515.1 Candidatus Eiseniibacteriota bacterium
CTGGCCGAAGACGGCTATCTTCGTTACCTGGGACGATTGGGGCGGGTGGCTCGATCACGTGGACCCGCCGAACGTCGTCTCGCAGAATTTAACCAGGCTCACGTGGGAGTGCAGCGTCTTCGAGATGAATCCCGGTTTCGCGTAGGGACTGAGCACCAGGCAACCGACCCGCGAGCCGTAGCGATATTGCGTCATGTCCGCCGAGTAGGACGGCACCGCGTCCTTGACCTTTTCCACCAGCAGTGGCGTCACGTGGTCCCACCACCCGCCCCAATCGTCCCAGGTGATGAAGATCGCGACCTGAGGCCAGAGCCCGCCTTTGACGATGGCGTTCACCTGGTCCACGGTCCACTGCATACCGTAGGTCACGTTGCCGATGTGGGGGTCAACGGGGTCTCTCGGATCCCGAGGATGCTCGCTCTGGGTCTGGTCCGCATACACCCATGAGACGTCGGTCAACTTGCCGGCCGCCGCATCCTTGGCGAACTGTTGCCAGGCCAGCTTCTTGCCATTCAGCCCCTTGATGAAGTCGAACGCGTACCCGTTGTAGTTGCGCCAGGTGCGGCCGGCCTTTTGTAGCTGATCCGGCAACGAGGTCAAGGCAAACTTGACCGTCTTCGGCAGCCGGTAATGCGACGGGTTGTCGACGATTGGGGAATCGGCCGCGATCAGCATCAGGTGGTTGGGAGTTGACGGCCCGGCGACGTCGGTGAAGTAGTTGTCGCACAACGTGTACTGGCGGGCATATGCCCAGTACGCGGGAATGTCGGTCTCGACGAACTGCTGGCGGACGGCCTTGGTGTCGCGCACCAGCCACCCCTCATGGGTGTGGTCGGGATCCGTTGGTGGCGGGTTCGGGCTCTGGGGAAGGGTGGCCCCATTCGCCCCCGGGAATCGGCCGAAGTAGTTGTCGAACGCGTGGTTCTCTTTCACGATGATCACCACGTGTTTGATTGGGGACCCACCTTTGGGCGGTGAGGGCTTGGGCTTGGGTGGCGACGGCTTCCGCTTGGGGGCCGGCGAGCGGCGACGGGCCGCGCCTTTTGGGCTCATTTAGCTGGAGAAGAAGGCGCCGGCGATCGGCAGCGCTAGACCCAGGAACGTGGTCGCCAGGTTCTTGATCAGATCGGACAATTCGTGCGGATGAGCCAGCAGCGTGGCGATCGCCGCCAGCCCCAGCGCCACGTACACGATCGCGTACACGGCGCCCAGAACAGGACGCAGCTCGTCCTGGACCGACGGGACGGCTCCCAGTGAACTCAGGTTTCGCACGAGGATCGTTTGATTCGCTATTGGGGAGGGCTTCACCCCGAATGCGACGGCCACCACGCCGCCTACGAACGCCCCGATGGCAGTAGCGAACCCCAGGAATGGTTCGTCATAACGAGGGGGAGTGGCTGAGGGTGCAGACCACACTTGAATTAGACCCAGAGTGAAGATCACAGCAAAGGCCACAATGGCCGCTGCAGCAATCGCTGCCGATAGCCACTCGATCACCGGCTTCGGGACTGCGTTCGTCATCGGCGGATGGTAGCACCCGAGGGCGGTCCGTAACGCACAATTCCGGACTCAATTGTTGTCACGGAGCGTCATATCGGGCATCGCCTGAAACCGCGTGGTAACCTACCGTGCCATGGCCTGGACACTTGCAGACATCACCAGTCGCATTCAAGGCAGAATTTTGTATTTCGGCGACCCCAGCCGGAACTGGTCGTTAGCCCAATGGGATACGGCCTTCGCCCAGGTCAAAACCTGGGGATTCGATGGCGTTGCCCCGAAACTGTCCGATGGCCAGGGGACCGACTATGCGAGCGACGCGGACTTGCGCGCGATCATCGCCAAGGCCAAGGCGCGCGGACTCAGCTGCTGGCCTTGGGTGGGAGTGAGTAGGGGCACGCCCCAACGGTGGGCGGATATCTGTTCCGAGATGGCGCATGCCGCCGGGCTGGCCTTCATCGACGTCGAAGCCCCGGCGGACTTTCACGCATTCATGGCCGAGTATCGGGCGAAGACACCCGAAAACCTCCCCGTGCTTGTTACTTGCGGCGGAAATCCGGTGACATGGTCGACCGGTTGGCCTGGGCCAACGGCCGTCCAGGAAGGCGTGGTCTTCTCAGGCCAGTGGTACTACGCCAGCTGGAAGGGGGGCTACTGCTCGGGGCTCACACCTGACCAGTGCATCAACAAGGCGGACTCCGAATGGATCAAGGTCGCCGGCTCCAGCGTGATCCTGGTGCCGTCACTGAACTTTGACGGCCTGTCGGCCGCCGAGGTGACGGCGCTGGCGACCTACGCCGCGCGCTGGAAATCGCCGGTCCTGTGGTGGCATTACGGGGTGATGACTAACGCCTACGCCGCCGCCATCATGGCGGCGCCGGTGGGATTTTCGGTCTCATCGGCCCCAGACCCGTGCGCCGATGTCAAAGCCCAGCTGGCCCAGACCCAGACCCAGCTGGCGGACGCGCTCGACCGCCTGCGACAGATCGGCGCGCTGGCCCAGGGCACCGTAAAGTGACGCTGGGTGCTATTCGTATTGAATAGCCCGGGGTTTGGTTGACACCTAAACTCGGGCCCGCCTATACTTCAGCCCAGTATGGACCTGGCGGGTCAGAGGGGGTGCATCCATGTCGGAGATCAAAGTCCGCGAGAACGAGACCTTCGAGAGCGCCCTTCGCCGCTTCAATAAGAAGATCAAGCAGAACGGCGTCCTGACCGAGGTCCGGCGCCGCGAGCACTACGAAAAGCCCAGCGTCAAGCGGAAGAAGAAGATCGCAGCGGCGCGTAAGCGCCGGGCTCGCTCGGCCTGAGACCAGCACAGCCCACTCACGGGCTCGACCGCGCCGATCCGCGAGGATTCGGGCGTAAACAGGGGACAAGATGAGACGCCAGACTGCGTCGACCGTCGACGAGCTTCGTCGCCGCGTGCGCAAGCTCATGCGGGAGCGCGGCTCGGCGGTGATCGGCTCACCGCCCCGCTGGCCGCCCTATATCCGTTCGACCGCGCTCACGCTCGCCATCGCCCTGGCGACGGCTCTGGTGGTAGCCCAGACGTTCCTGCCCAACCGTCTCAGCCTGAAGGCCGGCGATGTGGCCCAGCAGAACGTGACGGCCCCCCGCTCGACACGGTACGAGAGTGTGCTTCAGACCCAGGCCGCCCGCGATATCGCGGCCAAACAGGTCCCGGACCAGTTCGACGCGAGCGTCACCACCCAGCAGCGGGATGCCCTCGACACGCTCGGCCGGGACGTGGCCCAGCTGCGCCTGTCCAACGCGTCGCTGGGTGACCGTAGCCTCCAGCTCAGCCTGCTCGAGCCAAAGCTCAATGACGCCCAGCGCCAGTACCTGCTCCAGACCGACGACGCGACCGTGGCGGCGATCTTCAAGAACGCCAGCGACCTGCTCCTGGAACTGGAGGGCAACGGGATCAAGCCCGACTCGCTGCTGACCGTGCAAGACGTCGCGGTGAGCCGCGCCAGCGCGCTGCACCTGGAGAAGACCGCGGCGCAGGTAGTGGGGATCCTCACCCGGGACTATCTCCACGTCAACTACCTGCCCACCGAAACCACATTGAAGCGGCAACGAGCCACCGATGCCGTCCCGCCGGTGTTCGTCACGGTCGCCAAAGGGCAGACGATCATCCGCTACGGAGACCAGGTAACACCGTTCCAGCTGGAGGAAGCCCAGCAGGTCGGCCTCACAGCGCCGCAGGCCGACTGGTTGCGTATCCTGGCGACCTTCCTGCTGGTCATCATCCTGTTCGCAGTGGCGCTCGGTTACATGATGCAGTTCCGACGGGCCACGCTCCACTCCACCCGCCAGCTCCTGTTGCTGGGGTCGTTGGTGCTCGGGATCGTGCTGATCGCCAAAGCCATCGTTCCGCTGGACCCGCGCGCCCAGTACATCGTGCCCATGGCCGCGGTGCCGATGCTGGTGTCGGCGTTGCTCGACACCGGCCTGGGCATCATCGTGGCGCTGGCCGTCGGCTTGCTCACCGGCATCATCGCGGACAACGTCACCGAGTTGACCCTGATCGGCTTCCTGGGCGGGTCGCTGGGGGCCATCGTCGTTCACCGCCTGGAATCGCTCGGCCGCTGGTTTCAGGCGGGCGTGCTGGTGGCCGGGGTCAACTTCGTCACCCTGATCGCGCTGGGGCTCATCGAACGGCACGGGACGGTGGACGAGCTGCTCGGCCTTGGAGTGTTCGCGGTCATGGGCGGCCTGCTCTCCGCCGTCATCGCGGCCGGCCTGGTCACGTTCCTCAGCGAAGTGTTCGGCATCACCACCCCCATGAAGCTGCTGGAGCTGATGACTCCGAACAACCCGCTGCTGCGCCGGCTGATGGTCAGCGCTCCCGGCACGTACAACCACTCCATCGTGGCCGCCAACCTGGCCGAAGCCGCGGCGGAAGCCGTCGGCGCGAATCCGTTGCTAGCTCGGGTTGGCTGCTACTTCCACGACATCGGCAAGGTGCGACGGCCGCACTTCTTCGTGGAGAACCAGGCGGAGATGGGGAACATCCACGAGAATCTCTCGCCCATGACGAGCTCCGACATCCTGAACGCCCACGTGACCGACGGGATCGAACTGCTGGACCAGTACAAGTTTCCCCAGTCGGTGCGGGAGATCGTGCAGCAGCACCAGGGCACCACCGTGAAGAAGTACTTCTACCGCGAAGCGCTCAAGCAGGGGCTCGAAGTGCGCGAAGAGGATTTCCGCTATCCGGGGCCTCGGCCGCGATCTAAGGAAGCGGCCATCGTCATGATGGCCGACTCGATCGAGGCCTCCAGCCGAACGCTCAAAGACCGGAATCCGGAGGGTATCCGTGCCCACGTCCACCGCATCATCCAGGGATTCGTGCGCGACGGCCAGCTGGATGACTGCGAGCTGTCGTTCCGGGACATCAGCCTGATGGAAGACGCCTTGAGCAACATGGTGGTCAGCATCTACCACGCCCGGATTGACTACCCGGCGGCGGCGGCGGAGGATCAGCCGGGCGCGGTGATCGCGGTGGACACCACCGGCGGCGGCCACGACGGGACTCTGGACGACGTCGACGAGAAGACGATCCCGTTGCCCACCACCCGCAGCCGCGCCTAGTCCGATGACCGGCGACGGGACGCGCCGATTCCCAGACCGTAGCGCCTGGGAAAAGTGGCTGGCCGCCAATCACGCAGCCGCGGACGGGATCTGGATTAAATTCGCGAGGAAGGACTCCGGCATCCGAACCATCTCCCACGAAGTCGCCCTCGAAGTTGCCCTCTCGTACGGCTGGATCGATGGGCTGGGGAGAAAATTCGACGAGGACTTCTGGCTCCTGCGCTTTACACCGCGTCGGCCGCAGAGTAAGTGGTCGAAGATCAACCGGGACAAAGCCGTCGAGCTGATCAAAACCGGCAAGATGAAGCCTGCTGGGCTGCGGGAGGTCGAGCGAGCCAAAGCGGACGGCCGGTGGGAGGCCGCCTACCCAGGGTCGCGCGCCGCGACCGTCCCGGACGACCTGCAGCGGGAGCTGGACAAGAATGAACGGGCGCTGAAGTTCTTCGCCACCCTCAACAGCCAGAACCGCTACGCGATCCTGTACCGGATCCACGAGGCGAAGAAACCCGAGACGCGAAGCCGACGCATCGAGAAATTCGTCGCCATGCTGAACGACCAGCAGAAGATCTATCCGTAGACTTGCTCTCGGTGACTGAGGCCTCGATGCGCGTTCGCCGGATGCTGCTGGCCGCCTTCGGCGGGCTCTACAACGACCTGATCGGCCGGCGCTCGCGGCCCGGTGCCGCCGCGGTCATTTTTGATGGAGAGGACCGGGTGCTCCTCGTTCGGCACAGCTACGGGCGGCGTAGCTGGGAGTTACCCGGCGGGGGACGGAAGGCGAAGGAGTCCGTGGAGGAAACAGTTCGCCGTGAGGTCCGCGAAGAGGTGGGCGTCGAGGTGGTGATTGAGCGGCTGACGGGCATCTACTATGAGCGGGACGCGGATCAGCATCAGTTCGCATTTGCGGGTCACCTGATCGAAGGATCCAGCCCGCGCGCCAGCTCCGCCGAAATACTTGACTGTGCCTACTGGCCGCTCAATGCGCTGCCTCGGCCGATCAGCGACTTCACTCTGCGGCGAATTGAGGATGCGAGAAGCGAACGACCTCGCATCACGGTGACGGTGCGTGGGCGTCGTCGCTGGATCGGGTAACGATCACTCCAGGGCTTCAGCCGGGACGCCAGTCCAGTGCCGACCGCCATCGCTCGTTCGGAAGATCTCCGTTGAGGTCGCGACCCAGCCGTGCAGCGGATCCGCGAAGACGACCTCGATCTCGCCGGATCCCGCCGGCCCGACCTCTGCGCCACGCAGATCGGCAGGCGTCCATGTGCGGCCTCCGTCCGTCGTCACGTACAGCGGGCCGCGCACCATCGCGAGCCATCCAGTTACGCCACCGGTCGTAGCCGAGAGGGCCAGGTTGCCCACGTAGCCACCCAGGGGCAGATTCGGCGGATAGTTCCAGTGGCGGCCGCCGTCGGTCGACGTGATGAGCTGCTTCTCCTGCTCGCCGGCGCCTGGCTGGCTCCCGCAGACGATCCAGATGGTCCTGTCGTCGATAGCCGCCATCCGGTCCTGAAACGATGTGCCCGGCGCGCAGGGAGTTGTGAGCGACTGCCAGGTAGCGCCACCGTCGCGGGTGGTAGCCAGGCTCGAGCGGTCAGGCTGCCAGGAAAGGATCCAGCCGATATCGCGACTGACGCGGACGATCTGGGCCTGGGCGCCAACGATGACCGGCTGCTGGGTCGTCGTTGTCCAGCCGCGGCCACCATCGGTGGAGACGAGCAGATGGGGAGGACAGGACCCTACTCCCGTTGCTGTCGTGCAGGGCTGGACCGCGGTGACCGCCCAGCCTAAGTCCCCAAACACAGAGAGTGCGAGAAGGGGCGGTAAACCTATCGTCACAGGTCCGGACGGAGGGGCTGCC
>DASQAY010000149.1:0-3131 GCA_035635515.1 Candidatus Eiseniibacteriota bacterium
CAGCGCTTCCTGGCCGGCCACAGCCGCCTCGACCTGTTGATCAACAACGCCGGGGTGATGGCCGCCCCGTACCAGCGCACGGTCGATGGCTTCGAGCTGCAGTTTGGTACCAATCACCTGGGTCATTTCGCGCTTACTGGCTTACTCCTCCCGGCGCTGCGCGACCAGCCGGGGGCGCGGGTGGTCACCGTGAGCAGCAATGCGCACAAGGGTGGCCAGATTCGCTTCGACGATCTACAGGGGGAGCGGCGCTACTCGCGCTGGGGCGCGTACTCACAGTCCAAGATGGCCAACTTGCTCTTTGCCTTTGAGCTCGACCGCCGGCTCAAGGCGGCGAGCCTGCCATTGATCAGCGTGGCAGCCCACCCTGGCTACTCGGCCACCAATCTGCAGCTGAGCGCGCCACCGCTGTACGAGCGCCTGGTCATGCGGTTGTCGAATCGCTTTATCGCCCAGACCGCCGAGATGGGGGCGCTGCCTATCCTGTACGCGGCCACCGAGCCCGGCCTGGCTGGTGGCTCCTATGTCGGCCCCGACGGCCGTGGCGAGCAACGGGGCTATCCGACCCTTGTCCAAGCCACGGATCGGGCGCGGGACGGCGCCGCCGCCCGACGTCTCTGGGAGGTCTCGGAGCAACTGACCGGCGTCACGTTCGACTTGCGGTCGCTCCTCAGCGCCTAGGCCCAGACGAGGATCGGCGGAGCGCAGCGATCACCAGGCCGTCGGTGATCTCGAGGCGGGCGCCAGCCGGACTGGAGCGCCAGAGGGTGCGCAGCCGCGGCCAGGTACCCGGGGAGACACGCGGGCGTGGAGTCCCCAGCAGCTCGATGTACTCGGGAAGCTCCGCGGGGCCTCGCAGGCGGATGTGGTACCGATGACGGCGCCGCCCCTCCAGGGCGAATGACCCGTCTCGAACAACCCGATCGAGCGCGGCCTCGGCCGCCAACAGGTAGCGGTCAAACGACGGGTTGATCAGCCTGCCGGCCGCCACCCGATGCGAGCGCCTGACCACGGCGATGCGGGCCTCGAAGCGTTCGGGCGTAATGCTGATGAGCGCGCCCTCCGGCCGCAGGACTCTCCGGACCGCGTGAAGGGCATGGACCATGCCCCGCAGCGCCGTTCATCACAGCGACCAGCTGAAGACGGCGACGTCGAAAGGAGCGCCGACCGGACGGACGGTTTCGCCGGTGCCCAGGAGGAAGCGAACGTTGTGAATGCCTTGCTGAGTGGCCGTGGCGTGGGCATCGGTGAGCGCCTCGCGATCAGGATCAACGGCCACCACCGAGGCAGCCCGGCCAGCCAGCTGCATGGTCAGCCGCCCGTCACCGCAGCCGATCTCCAGCAGACGACGTCCGTGCAGTGGGACAAGGCGCTCGATCAGCCGCACTTCGATGCCTGGCGCCGGGTACGGGTCCATCTCCACGTCGAGAGAGCCTACCGCATCGGCCCGGCATCGCCCAGGAGGCGCTCGGCCAGGGCCGCGGCGGCCCGGTGTTGCGCTGACCATGCTCGCCATACCGATTGGGCCCACCGTCCCACGGCATCGGCGTGGCCAGCCACCGAGTCAGCCCGTACGCCGGCCTCGGCCACATCGAGCACGGTTATGGCGCCGACGTCCGAGGGACGGTCAAACGCTGGCCAGGACGGGTCCGGTTTGCCCATCCGCTGGTGCGCGTGTCGGACCTGGAGCCCATCGCGGCCCCGCTCCAGGGCGAGGAACAGGCCGACCAATGAATACGCGACGCGAATGCTGCGAGCGTCGTCTCCGGCGTGCTGCGCCCCGTAGGCGTCCACCATCAGCTGGTGATACTGACCCAGCGGCACGAGGTGATTCAGCTCAAAGCCGAGCACTTCGCCATAGACGGCCCAGCACTCGGCCGACGCGTTCTGGCGCCGGTCGGGGGGCTGACCACTGGCCGGCAGCCGGAGCCCGCATCCGGAGCACACGGAGTCCGTCAGCCGATCGATGCGGCGCGTGTTGGCGGCGCCGCCTCCTCCTGCAGCCCCTTGCCGGGCAGGAAAATGCCGATCGCGATGGCAGTCACCACCATCAAGACGGCGCTGACCAGCATCACCTCATCCATCCCGACCGCATAGGCGACGTGCGCCGCATGGGCCAGCGCACCACCGATCGCCGGCGGTAGGTGGGACGCGACCGCCGCCGCGCCGGCAACGCTTCCCTCGGCCACCGTACGGGCCTGGGCCGGCAGGCCGGCCAGGTGCGGAGCCAGGCTGTCCTGGTACCTGGTGGTCAGGATGCTGCCCAGAATCGCCACGCCAAAGGAGGCGGCGACCTGCTGCAGCATCCGGGTCAGGGCCGACCCCACTCCCCGCTGGTCAGCGGGCAGCGTCCCCAGGATGACGTCGAGCGCCGTGGGCAAGCCCATGCCCATGCCCAGCCCCATCACGGCCAGGGCCACCGCCAGCAGGCCATAGCCGGTGTCCGCCCCCGCCTGGGAGGCGATCACCAGTCCGGCGCTGGTCACCAGCATCCCGGTCGCGATGGCCAACCGGTCGCTCACCCGAGCGGCGATCTGGTTCCCGATTCCGGCGCCCACGATCACCGCGGCGATCATCGGGAGCAGTTTGACCCCGGTGGCCTGGGCATCGTTCCCCAGCACGATCTGGATGTAGGGCGTAAGGATGAACATCACACCGAACAGGCCGAACCCCACCACCACGAAGGCCACGGTCGCCCAGGTAAAGCGCCGGTCCCGGAAGAGCCGCATGTCGACGAAGGGCTCGCGCACGCGCAGGTCCCAAACGACGAAGGCCACCACGACCGCGCCACCGACGACGAGGCTGGCCAGCACCCGAGGGTCGGTCCAGCCGTGCTGCGGTTCTTCAATGACGCCATAGACGAGCGCCGTAACCCCAACGACTGAGAGGATAGCGCCCACCCAGTCAAGGCGCGGCGGCGTCGGGTCCTTGCTCTCCGGCACCAGAAACCAGACCAGCACCACGGCCAGGACGACGACCGGGGCGTTGATCAGGAAGACCGTGCCCCAGGCGTAATGCGTCAGCAGGTACCCGGAAATCAGCGGGCCGAGGGGTAGGCCGAGAAACGCGCCGGCGGCGGTGGCGGCGACCGCCCGAGGCCGTTCGGCTTCCGTGAACAGGGCAGGCAGGAT
>DASQAY010000150.1:0-8201 GCA_035635515.1 Candidatus Eiseniibacteriota bacterium
ATCTGGGTGCGCGTGCACGCCGCGTCCAGCCCGCAGATGGCGGCCGACCTGGCCGCGGTGCCACTCCATGTGGTGGAGGGGATCGTCCTGCCCAAGGTCAGCGGCAAGGACAGCCTCGACCTCTGCCGGGCCGGCATCGCCGCGGTGGATGGTCCGGGCGACCTCCCCCTGATCGCCATCGTGGAAAGCGCCGAAGGGGTGCTGAACTGCCAGGAGATCGCCCGGGCCCAGGCGGTCTTCTGCCTGGCGCTGGGCCGCTTCGACCTGGCGGCGGACCTTGGCATCGATCCCGATGCCCGGACCCCAGCGCTGTCGGCCGCCCGGGCGTTGGTCGTGCTGGCCTCAGCGGCCGCCCGCCGGCGCCCACCCCTCGACTCGCCGTGGCTCAAGATTTCCGACCTCGACGGCTTGCGGGTGGCGGCTGAGCAGGGACGGCGCGACGGGTTTGGGGGAATGCTGCTTATCCATCCGTCCCACGTGCCAGCCGCCAACCAGATTTTCTCGCCCACCGCCGAGGAAATTGCCTGGGCACGGCGGATCGTGGCCGCGTCCGGTCAGGCGGCCGCCGGCGGCCGGGGGGCGTTTGCCAGTGATGGCGAGATGGTGGACAAGGCGATCGTGCGCCGGGCGCACGCCATCCTGGACAACGCCGAGCCCTGATGGATTTCGACCTCACGGCCGACCAGCAAGGCTACCGCGAGGCCGTGTCCGCGGTGTGCGCGAAGTTCCCGGAGCCGTACTGGCAGCGCCTCGACCGGGAGCGGCGCTATCCCGAGGAGTTCGTCCGGGCGCTGACGGATGGCGGCTGGCTGTCTGTGCTCATCCCGCCGGAATACGGGGGTGCCGGCCTGGGCCTGGTCGAGGCCTGCATCGTGCTGGAGGAGATCAACGCGTCCGGGGGCAATGCCGCCGCCTGCCACGCCCAGATGTACACGATGGGGGCGTTGCTGCGCCACGGGACCGATGCCCAGAAGCGCCGGTACCTGCCGGAGATCGCCGCCGGTCGCCTGCGGTTGCAGTCGATGGCGGTGACCGAGCCCGAGGCCGGCAGCGACACGGCCCGGATCACCACCTTCGCGGAGCGCGAGGGCGACGGCTATCGGCTCAATGGGCAGAAGGTGTTCACCTCCCGCGTCCAGCACTCGGACCTGCTGCTCCTGCTGGCCCGCACCAGGCGGACGGAGGACGTCACCCGGCGAACCGACGGGATGAGCCTGTTCCTGGTCGACCTGCGGGAGGCGGGCGGCGCCATCGAGGTCCGGCCCATGGAGACCATGGTCAACCACGAGACAAACGCCCTGTTTATCCGCGACTTGCGTCTGGATGCCGGCTCGTTGATTGGCCGGGAAGGCGAAGGCTTCGCCCACCTGCTGGACGGACTCAACGCCGAGCGGATCCTGATCGCCTCAGAGAGCATTGGCGACGCCCGCTGGTTCGTGGACAGGGCGGTGAAGTATGCGCAAGACCGGGTCGTGTTCGGCCGTCCGATCGGCGCCAACCAGGGCGTCCAGTTCCCCATTGCCCGGGCGCACATGCACGCCCAGGCTGCCTCGCTGGTGCGCTGGCGAGCCGCCAGCCTGTTCGACGCGGGGCGGCCCAGTGGCGCCGAGGCCAATACGGCCAAGCTGCTGGCCTCCGAGGCCGCCTGGGAAGCGGCCCAGGTGGCCATGACGGTCCACGGCGGTAGCGGGATGGCCGTGGAGATGGGGATCGAACGGAAATTCCGGGAGTCGCGGCTCTATCTGGTGGCGCCGGTCACCAATAACCTGGTCACCGCCTACGTCGCCGAGCACGTGCTCGGGCTGCCGCGGTCATATTAGGAGGAGGAATCCGATGCAGGAAAGCTGGCCGGGGCGCTTCTTCGAAGACTTCAAGGTGGGCGAGGTGTACCGCCACCAGCTGGGACGGACGCTCACCGAGGTGGACAACACCTGGTTCACCCTGCTGACCTGTAACACCAACCAGATCCACTTCAATGCCGATTACGCGGCGCGTTCGGAGTTCCGCCGGCCGCTGATGAACAGCTGCCTGACCCTCTCGCTGGTCACCGGGCTCAGCGTGCCCGACATCAGCCAGAACGTGGTGGCCAACCTGGGCTGGGACAAGGTCACCCTGCCGGCACCGGTCTTTGCCGGCGACACCATCTATGCCGAATCGGAGGTGCTCGAGACGCGCGCCTCCAAATCGAGGCCGGGCCAGGGCATCGTGCGCGTCCGGACCCGCGGGTACAAGCAAGACGGCACGGTGGTGATCGAGTTCGAGCGCACCGTCCTGGTGCACTCCCGCCAGACGACGCCCAAGCAGCAGCGCCCGAGTCCGCGGTCGGGGCCGTCGGGAGCGGGTGGCAAACCGGACCCGTAACGCGCTAGATTGATGGACATGAAAGGGAAGCTGCTGGTCACTCTGGTCGCCTCGGCGTTGCTGGCCACCGCGTGTGGGGGTGCGGCTACCACACCGTCGCCTTCGATTGGCTCGACCCTCGTCATCGGCAGCGCCATTTCGCTCACCGGCTCGCAGGCCAAAGAGGGGAACCTGGCGAAGCAGGGATACGACCTCTGGTACGACTGGATCAAGGCGCAGGGCGGGATCACCGTCAACGGCGTCAAGCACCCGGTCAGCCTGATCTACGAGGACGACCAGAGCAAGCCCGACCTCTCCGCCACGCTCCTGGAAAAGCTGATCACGGCCGAGCATGCGCAATTCATCCTCGGCCCATATGGGAGCGCCGCCACCGCCACGGACGCGGTGATCGCGGAGAAAGACGGCATCCCCATGGTGGAGGCCAACGGCGCCGCCCAGGCCATCTTCAGCAAGGGCTACAAGTACACGTTCGGCGTCCTGTCGCCGGCCAACAAGTACCTGACTGGCGTCATCGACATGGCCGCTACCCTCTCGCCGAAGCCCACCACGGTCGCCATGCTCTCCGCCAACGACAACTTCTCGGTTGAGGTGGCCAAGGCGGTCGTGGAGTATGCCCCGTCCAAAGGGATGCAGGTCGTCTTCAACAAGAGCTACCCGGCGGCGGCGCCCGACGTGAGCGGGCTGTTGAGCCAGGTCAAGCCGCTCAACCCCGACATCATCCTCAACTCCGGCCACCTGGCGGAAGCGATCGCCATCAACAAGGCGGCCAAGGACCTCAACATCAACGCCAAGATCTTCGCCTACTCGGTCGGCCCCTCCACGCCCGACTTCGTCGACGCCCTGGGCAAGGACGCCAACTTCGTCTATGACGGGTCGCAGTGGACGCCCCAGGTGAAGTACACCCCGCAGTTCTATCTCACGGTCAACCAGTACGTGCTGGCCTACAAGACCAAGTACACCGCCACCGCGGCCCCCGACTACCACGTGGCGGAGTCGACGGCCGCCTGCTTGGCCCTGCAGAAGGCGATCGAGAATGCCAAGTCCCTGGACCCGGGCAAGGTGCGCGACGCGCTGGCCAGCCTGGATGTGATGACCTTCTTCGGCGAGCTGAAGTTTGACAGCCGCGGCATCAATGTCTTCAAGCCGATGGTGGTCGAGCAGATCCAGGGCGGCGTCCACTTCACCGTCTACCCGCCCAACGTCGCCAACGGGCAACCCCAGTATCCGACGCCGTCCTGGTCGCAGCGCTGATTTAGCTCGGTCGTGAGCCAGCTCCTCCAGCAGTTGGTCCTGGGGCTGCTGCTCGGCGGGGTCTACGTGTCCGTGGCCCTGGGCTTCAGCCTGGTGTGGGGCATCCTCAATATCGTCAACCTGGCCCACGGCGCCTTCGTGATCATCGGCGCTTACGTCACCTGGGTACTCTTCACCCGTCTGGGGGTCGATCCCTTCCTCAGCTTGCCGGTGGACGCGGTGGTGTTGTTTGCGGTTGGCTATGGCCTGCAGCGTGGGCTGATCAATCGTGTGATCCGGGCGCCCTTGCTGTTCACCTTCCTGCTCACTTTCGGCATCAACCTGGTGATCGTCAGCCTGCTCCTGCTCATCTTCTCGCCGGATTTCCGATCGGTCACCCCCAGCTACTCGGGGAGCGGCCTCAGCCTCGGCGCGGTCACCATCCCGTACATCGGGCTGGCCCGGCTGGGGGTCGCCATGCTGCTCGCCCTCCTGCTCTGGTTCCTCCTCAACCGGACCCGCATCGGCGCTGGCATCCAGGCGGTGGGGGCCGACCGCGACGCCGCCCAGCTGGTCGGGATCGACCTACGGCATGTCTACGCCCTGACCTTCGCCATCGGGGCGGCCTTCGCCGGGGTCGCCGGTGGGTTGATCGGTCTGCAGCAATCGATTACGCCCACCGCCGGCGACCCGTTTACGCTGCAGTCGTTCGCGGTGGTGATCCTGGGCGGGCTGGGCCGGGTCAGTGCCACGATCGCCGGCGGCCTGCTCTTCGGACTCATCCAGGTATTGGGGCTGAATGCTCCGGGGCTGGGCGCCGGCTACTCGAATGCCATTGCCTTCGCCGTCCTGGTCGTCGTTCTGGCTTTTCGCCCCCAGGGGCTGCTCGGCCGGCTGGCGTGACCAACCGCTTTCGCCCGTCGGCCGCCGCCCTGCGGCGGCTCTTCCTGGGAGGCGCGGCGCTTGTCCTTCTCTATGTGTTGCTGGCCCCGCTCAGCTCGACAGATGCGGGGCAACAGCTGGGCCTTCCGTTCCTGACCGACCGGTTGTGGTTTCGGGTCGCTACTACCGTGGCGATGTTCGTGGTGCTGGCCTCCGCCTGGAACATCATCGGCGGGCTCACCGGATATGCCAGCTTCGGTAACGTCGCCTTCTTCGGGCTTGGAGCCTATACCACCGGGGTCCTCGTCAGCCTCCGCCAATGGCCGTTCGGCCTGGCGCTGCTCCTGGCGCCCGTGGTGCCGGCGCTGTTCGCCCTGGTGATCGGCGTGCCCCTGCTGCGCCTGCACGGCCACTATTTCGCGGTGGCCAGCCTGGGCGTTGGAGTGGCGGTGGGAGAGGTCGTCAACAACTTGCAGCCACTGGGCGCCTCCACCGGATTGTTCCTCCCCATCGTGCGCTCGGACCTGCTGTTCTTCTATCTGATGCTGGCCACCGCCGCCCTGGCAGTGCTGGTGACCTGGGTCATCCTGCATACGCGCTTCGGCTATGGCCTGCTCGCCATTCGGGAGAACGAGGAAGCGGCCGCGGTGATCGGCGTCAACACCACCTTCTATAAGGTGGCGGCCTTGGTAATCGCGGCTGCCCTCACCGGCCTGGCCGGCGGCATCTTCGCCCAGTGGAACACCTTCATCAACCAGGAGAACGTCTTCCCCATTGAGTACAACGTCGAGATGATCCTGATGGCCGTCCTGGGGGGTGCCGGGACGTTGCTCGGGCCCGTCGCCGGCGCCGTCACCCTGGAACTGGTCATCCTCCGGCTGGCGGGAGGTGGGGCGGCCGCCGCCTATTCGCAGATCGGCCTGGGCGTGCTGCTGGCCGTCACGGTCATCTTCCTCCCGAGAGGCGTGATCGACTTCTTCGGCGGCCAGAGCCGGCTCTCCCTGGGCGCGCTGCGGCGCAGCCTGCGGGAGACAAGCGTATGAACCAGCTGGCGGTCCGGGGGGTGAGCAAGCGCTTCGGCGGCGTGGCAGCGCTGAGCGAGGTGACCTTCGCCGTCGAGCCGGGCGAGATCTTCGGCATCATCGGGCCCAACGGCGCCGGCAAGACCACCCTCCTCAACTGCATCAGCGGCCTGTACGGCCCCGATGCCGGCGAGATCCGATGGGAGGACCGTGCCATCACCGGCCTGGCGGCCCACCGGATCGCCCGGTTGGGGATCGGCCGCACCTTCCAGATCGTGCGGCCATTCGGGTCCATGACCGTCCGGGAAAATGCGGCCACCGGCGCCCTGTTTGGTCAGCCGTCCGGCCGGCTCCAGCCGCGCCAGGCGCTGGCCTACGCCGACACCGTGCTCGACCTGGTCGGGCTGGCCGAAAAGCGTGACTATCCCGTCCGCCGGCTCACGGTGCCCGACCGCAAGCGGCTGGAGGTGGCCCGGGCGCTGGCCATGCGGCCCCGATTGCTGCTGCTCGACGAGGTGATGGCGGGGCTCAACCCGGTCGAGATCGAGCAGGCCCTGGACATGGTCCGCCAGGTCAACCGGCAGGGAGTCACCATCGTTCTGATCGAGCACGTGATGCGCGTGATCGTGGGCGTGTGCACCCGGGCCCTGGTCCTGAATTTCGGCCGGCCGCTGACCGAAGGCAAACCGGAGGCGGTGCTGCGCGACCCCAGGGTAATCGAGGCCTATCTCGGTGAGCGGTACGCGCGCCAGGCTGGTGGGGACGGCGCATCCCCAACCCCTCCTCCTCAGGGGGAGGGCGAGGGTGGAGGTGGGGCCGATGGATGACGGCCGGCTGCTCGAGGTTCGCGGGCTGAGCGCCGGCTTTGGCGCCGGCCCGGTACTGTTCGGAATCGACCTGGACGTGTCCGCCGGGGAGCTGGTGGCGATGGTGGGCGCCAACGGGGCAGGCAAGTCCACCCTGCTGGGCACCCTGAGCGGGTTGGTCCCGCCCACCGCAGGCTCGGTGCGGCTGGCCGGCCGCCAGCTGGCGGGCGCCCGGCCGGAGGCCACGGTGGCAGCCGGGATCGCGCACGTGCCCCAGGGCCGGCGCCTGTTCGGCACCCTGACCGTCGAGCGCAATCTGTTGCTGGGCGCTTATCGGCGGAGGGATGGGCAGATCCGCCAGGACCTGCGCCAGGTCCTCAGCTATTTCCCCGCCCTGGGGGACAAGATGGACCGCAATGCCGGGGTGCTGTCGGGGGGCGAGCAACAGATGGTGGCCATCGGGCGCGGGTTGATGGCGCGCCCCCGGCTACTCATGATCGATGAGCCCTCGCTGGGATTGGCCCCCAACGTGGTGGACCGGGTGATGGAGGTCATCAAAACCATCAATCGGGACGGCACGGCGGTGCTCCTGGTGGAGCAGGACGTGGTGCTGGCTCTCGACATTGCGGACCGCGGCTATGTCCTGGAGAATGGGCAGATCGTGCTCACCGCGCCCGCGGCCGAGCTGCGCCGAGATCCCGCCATTCGCAAGGCCTACCTGGGGATCTGACTGTGGAGGCCCGCCGGACCGGACAGTCGCCGCTGGTAGATCCTGTCCTGCTGCAACGCCTGGAAGGCGGCATCCTGCTGGCGCTGGCGCTGCTCCTCTACTGGCGGCACGGCACCTCCTGGCTGCTCTTTGCGCTGCTGATCCTGGCGCCGGACCTGTTCATGCTCGGCTACCTGCGTGGGCCGCGCGCCGGCGCTGCCGTCTACAACCTCGGCCATACCTGGCTGCTGCCCGGGCTGGTGGGCGCAGCCGGCGTGGTGGGCGGCAGCACCCTGATGCTGAGCGTGGCGCTGATCTGGTTCGGCCACATCGGCGTCGACCGCCTGCTCGGGTACGGCTTGAAATATCCGACTGCCTTCCAGGACACCCATCTCGGACGGATCGGACGGCGTTGAGACCGGGGCCGTAAGCTAACAGGCAGGCAGACCGCACTTGGCATCTGAGGAAGGCGGCATGGCAAAGTCGTACTTCACGCCGGCGTTCTTCAAGTTCTTCGCCGACCTGAAGAAACACAACACCAAACCCTGGTTCGACGCCAACAAAGCTCGCTACGAGACCGTGGTCCGCGAGCCGCTGCTGCAGTTCATCGCCGACTTCGGGCCCACTTTGCGCCGGATCACCCCCAATCTGGTCGCCGATCCGCGGCCGGTCGGCGGGTCGATGTTCCGCATCTATCGCGACATCCGGTTTTCGAAAGACAAGAGCCCATACAAGACCCATGCGTCCGTGCATTTCGGCCACCGCGACCACGGCCGGCCGGCGCCGGGCTATTACCTTTCCCTGGCTCCGGGTGAGGTGTATGCCGGCATCGGGCTGTGGCACCCCGAGCCCAAGACGCTGGCCCAGGTCCGGGACGCGATCGTGGCCCACCCGGACCGCTGGCGGCGGGTGATTTCGGCGAAGAGTTTCACGGCTCGGTGCAAGCTGGAGGGTCGCTCGCTCAAGAAGCCACCGCGAGGATATGACCCGGACCATCCCCTGGTCGAGCACCTGAAGCTCACCGATTTCGTCGCCATGACGCGCTTTAACCAGACCCAGGCATGCTCGGCAAGCTTCATGCCGGCGTTCGCCGCGACCTGCCGGGCAGCCGCGCCGTTCGGCGAGTTTCTTACCCAGGCGGTCGGCCTCCCCTGGTGACGCCGCCGACGCGGGTCGCCGCGGTCGTCTTTG
>DASQAY010000151.1:0-4062 GCA_035635515.1 Candidatus Eiseniibacteriota bacterium
ACTCCTTCGGAACCTCAACCCGGAGCTCGGTGAGCGCCCGGTGGGTTCGCGACTTGGCGGCTTGCGGCGAGCACTTCAGCACGCGACCGATCTCAACGAAGCGCAAATCCAGGTAGTAGCGAAGGACCAGCGTCAGCCGCATGTCGGTGGGCAGGCGGCGCAGCGCCGACCGGAGCTCGGCAACGTCCACCTCCGACTCCGGTCCTGCATTTTCCCTCTCTGGCAGCTTCGCCACCTTGTTGACCGACCACCAGCGGTTCCGGCGCCGTTGTCTGCACTCGTTGGCGACGATGGTCAGGAACCAGGGCCGGAGCTCGCTGCCCTCACGAAAGCGACCTGCGGCGCGCCAAGCTTTAAACGCCGCCTCCTGAACGGCATCCTCAGCCTCGTGGGCGTTCTGGAGCATCGCATAGGCAAGACGCTGGCCCGCCGGTAGCAATGGCATCAGCATGTCCAGGAACGCGGGCCGGTCGCCCGGTCGAGTAGCCACAACGGCAATGGTCACACCATCGGGTGCTATGCGCTAGGGACCAGGATCGTTCCGCCGATCCCGCATGTCGTCCCTCTTCCGCCAGGGGGAGGGAGACCCGGGCGGGAGGAGAACCGGAAGAGATTTGACAAGGTCCTCCGGCGGGCATACGCTGGGCCGAGTTCCACCCGAATTCGCGGGGTCACCGGCAAACAAGGAGGGTGTTGCCCATGTTGCCAGCCGCGTTCGAGTACGCCACCCCCGGGACGCTAGATGAGGCGCTCGCGCTCCTCGACCAGCACGCCGACGACGGCAAGGTCCTCGCCGGCGGCCAGAGCCTGATCCCGCTGCTCAAGCTCCGGCTGGCCAGTCCCGCCTTCCTGATCGACATTAACCGGGTCCCCGGCCTGGACACCCTGGAGGAGCGCGACGGCGCACTGGTGATCGGGGCCCTGGTCCGGCACAAGACCGCCGAACGGTCGAGCTTGCTGGCCAACCGCTACGCAGTGCTGGCCGAGGCCGCGCCCCAGGTGGCCGACCCGCTGGTCCGCAACCGGGGCACCCTGGCCGGCTCGCTGGCCCACGCCGACCCGTCCGGCGACTGGGGTTCCGTCATGCTGGCCGTCGACGCCGAGTTCGTGCTCCGCTCGCGCGGCGGCAGCCGCACCGTCAAGGCCCGCGACTTCTTCAACGGACCCTTCTCGACCGTGCTCCAGCCGAACGAGATCCTGACCGAGATCCGCATCCCCGCCCGGCGGGGCCCGACCGGCGGCGCCTACCTGAAGCTGGAGCGCAAGGTGGGTGACTTCGCCACCGTGGGGGTGGCCATCCACTTGCAAATGGACGACGGCAAGGTCCGCGAGGCGGGTATCGCCCTGACCGCCGTCGGCCCGCAGAACATCCAGGCGACCGAGGCCGAGGCCGCCCTGAAGGGCCAGACCCTCAACGACAACGTCATCAAGAAAGCGGGCCAGCTGGCAGCCAAGGCGGCCGCGCCACGGGCCGACCTGCGCGGCTCGGAAGCGTACAAGCGCAACGTGGTCCGGGTCTTCACCGAACGCGGATTGAAACGCGCCTACGAGCAGGCGCGGGGAGGTGGATGAGCATGGCGCGACCGATCACGGTGACCGTCAACGGCGACCAGCGCAGCCTCGAGGTCGAGCCCCGGCTCCTCCTGGTCCACTTGATTCGCGAGCGGTTCCGGCTGACCGGGACGCACATCGGCTGTGACACCACCCATTGCGGCGCCTGCACCGTCCTGCTGGACGGCGTGCCGGTCAAGTCGTGCACCGTGCTGGCCGTGCAGGCGGACGGCCGGCAGGTGACCACCGTCGAGTCGCTAGCGGTAGGCGGCCTGCATCCGATCCAGGAGGGTTTCAAGCAGGAGCACGGCCTGCAGTGCGGCTTCTGCACGCCGGGGATGATGATGTCTACGTTCGCCCTCTTGCAGGAGAAGCCGGATCCGACGGAGGAAGAGATCCGCTGGGCCCTGTCCGGCAACATCTGTCGGTGCACGGGCTACATGAACATCGTGAAGTCCGTCCGTTACGCCGCCCAGAAGATGAAGGCAGCGGCCGCCGTGCCGGTCGAAGCCGGCGCAAGGAGCTGAGCCATGGCTGTGGACACGCCGCCCAAGGGGTTCATCGGCGAAAGCATCAAGCGGAAGGAAGACGACCGCTTCATCCGGGGCAAGGGCAACTACGTCGACGACATCACCCTGCCCGGAATGCTGCACATGTCCATCCTGCGCAGCCCATTCGCCCATGCCCGGATCCGGTCCATCAACACCAAGTCGGCGGAGGCCGTCCCCGGGGTGGTGGCGGTGGTCACCGGCGCGCTCCTGGAGCAGCACAAGCTGGCCTGGATGCCCACCCTGTCGGGGGACACTCAGGCGGTGCTGGCCACCGACAAGGTCCGCTACCAGGGCCAGGAAGTGGCCTGCGTGATCGCCAATGATCCCTACATCGCCCGGGACGCGGCGCAGCTGATCGACGTCGACTACGAGGTGCTGAAGGCGGTGGTCGATCCGCATAAGGCGCTGGAGCCCGGGGCGCCGCTGATTCGGGACGAGAAGAAGGACCAGAAGGACAACCACATCTACCACTGGGAGGCGGGCGACAAGGCCGCCACCGAGGCCGCCTTCAAGAAGGCCGACAAGGTCGTCTCCCTGGAGACCTTCTATCCGCGCTGCCACCCGTCCCCTCTCGAGACCTGCGGCATTGTGGCCGACATCAACCCGGCCACCGGCCAGGCCACCCTCTACATGACCTCCCAGGCGCCGCATGCCCATCGCACGCTGTTCGCCCTCGTGGCCGGCCTGCCCGAGGAGAAGATCCGGATCATCTCGCCGGACATTGGCGGCGGCTTCGGCAACAAGGTCCCGATCTATCCCGGCTACGTGGTGGCCACCGCGGCCTCGCTGCTGCTCGGCCACCCGGTCAAGTGGGTCGAGGACCGCAGCGAGAACCTGATCTCAACCGGCTTCGCCCGCGACTTCCACATGCAGGGCGAGCTGGCGGTCAACAAGGACGGCAAGTTCCTGGGGCTACGGGTCAAGATGCTAAGCGACAACGGCGCCTTCTTTGCCGACGCCCAGCCGAGCAAGTTCCGGGCCGGCCTGTTCCACATCGTGACCGGCTCCTACGACCTGCCGGCCGCCCACGTGGAAACCGACGGCGCCTACACCAACAAGGCCCCCGGCGGGGTCGCCTATCGCTGCTCCTTCCGAGTGACCGAAGCCTCCTACCTGATCGAGCGGCTGGTGGAGAGCGCCGCCGTGGAGCTGAAGATGGACCCGGCCGAGATCCGCCTGAAGAATTTCATCCAGCCGGAGCAGTTCCCCTACAAGTCGGCCACCGGGTTCGAATACGACAGCGGCGACTATCCCCGGGCGCTCAAGCTGGCCCTGGAGAAGGTCGGCTACGAGCAACTGCGCAAGGAACAGGCGGAGAAGCGCAAGCGCGGGGAGCTGATGGGCATCGGCCTGGCCAGCTTCACCGAAGTCGTGGGCGCTGGCCCCGGCAAGCACTACGACATCGTTGGGCTGCGCATGTTCGACTCGGCCGAGCTGCGCGTCCATCCCACCGGCAAAGCCATCCTCAAGCTGGGCGTCAAGAGCCAGGGGCAGGGTCACGAGACGACCTTCGCCCAGATCGTGGCTGAGGAGCTGGGGATCCCAGCCTCCGACGTGGAGGTGCAGGAGGGCGACACCGACAACACGCCCTACGGGCTGGGCACCTACGCCAGCCGAAGCACGCCCACCGGGGGAGCGGCCACTGCGATGGTCTCGCGCAAGCTGCGGGACAAAGCCAAGAAAATTGCCGCCCATCTGCTGGAGGCCTCTGAGTCGGACATCGAGTTCGACCACGGCAAGTTCTTCGTCAAGGGCGCGCCGTCCAAGAGCAAGACCATCCAGGATGTGGCCTTTGCCGCCTACAGCAACCTGCCCGACGGGATGGAGGCCGGGCTGGAGGGCGTCACCTACTACGACCCGCCCAACATGACCTTCCCCTTCGGCACCTACGCGGTCGTGGTCGACGTCGACAAGGGCACGGGGCAGGTGAAGGTCCGCGACATGGTCGCGGTCGACGACT
>DASQAY010000152.1:0-3442 GCA_035635515.1 Candidatus Eiseniibacteriota bacterium
GTCCAATCCGAGAGACCTGTCGCGCTGAGCAAGGCCCGGCGCGGCGCGGCGGGCGTCCGAGCCCGCGTCGGCCAGGGTCGGTCGGGGACGCGGCGCACCGTCGTGGGGCGATCCGGCGGCATCAAAGCTATCCAGCAGGGCCTCCAGATCACGGATCGCGGCGGGCAGCACGTGCGGCTGGCTGAAGGGGAGCGCGACGTAGCCACCGGCCAGCCGCAGGCCTCGCTGGGTCAGCCGGCCGGGCAGCTCGTCGACGGTCCCCAGGTATCCCGGCGGACCCAGGTCGATGCCTTCGTAGCCCGCGCGCGCGACGGCGTCCAGGACGTCCGTGCCGGCCGGGACGTTGGGATTGACGCCGACCGTGACCTCGAACGCGCCAAAGCTGACCGGCGCATTGGCGACCATCACGCGTGAGTTTCGCTGCTCGTCCGTCACGGTGGTTTGGCTCACGGGTTGACCCCGCTTCGAGGTCGGAGTATAGTCGCCCGTTGAGCTTGGCCAATCGACGCGTGCGGGTCGGCGTAGTGGGGTGTGGATTGGTGGCGCAGGTCATGCACCTCCACTACCTCCGCGAGCTCAAAGACCGCTTCGAGATCGCGGCCATCTGTGACCTCTCCCCCACCGTGCTCGAGCGCATGGGAGAGGAGTATGGCGTGGCGCGGCGCTTCACCGATTGGCGCCAGCTGCTGGCGGAGCCACTGGACGCGGTCATGGTCCTGACCTCGGGCAGCCACGCGCCGATCGCGATCGCCGCCGCGCAGGCCCACCGTCATGTGTTCATCGAGAAGCCCCTGGCGTTGTCGGAGGCGGAAGGCCGGGAGATCATCGAGGCTGGCCGCAAAGCCGGCGTCCGCTTGATGGTCGGCTACATGAAGCGCTACGACCCGGCCGTTGAGCGCCTGCGGGAGGAGCTGCCGCACTGGGTCGACATCCGGGGCGTCATCACCACCACCCTGGAATCTCCATTTCGACCCTACGTGAGCCATTACCCACTCGTCACCGGCACCGACGTGGACAAGGCGACCCTCAAGGCCCTCCAGGCGGACGACGATCGACGAGTCGGGCTGGCCATCCCCACCGAAGACCCCTTGCTCCGGCGCGTATACCGGCGATTTTTGCTGGACAGCATGGTCCATGACCTCAACCTGGTGCGGGGCTTGCTGGGCGAGCCCGATCGGCTGGAGTACGCCCGGCTCTCAGAGGACGGCGTGGTGGCGGTCTTCACCTACGGGAAGATGCCCTGCACCATGCACTGGGTCAACCTCCAGGACGGCTTTGCCGGGTATCAGCAGGAGTTCGGGTTTTTCTCTGCACAGCAGCGCGCCACCCTCGTCTTCCCATCCCCGTTCCTGCGCAGCATGCCCACCCAGCTTCGGCTCGAAAGCGGCTACACTGGCGTGCTGTCCCGGCAGTCCGTGGAGACGGTCTCCTATGAGGAAGCGTTCAAGCGGGAGCTGGTGGAGTTCCACGAGTGCATCACCGCCGATCGGGAACCCCGCACCACGGCCGCGGACGGCGTGCGCGACGTCGCGCTCTGCCAGGCGTTGGTGACCGTGCATCTGAACGGCGCCGGGATGGCCCTCCGGACGGCCTGATCAGCGAACCGGCGCGCTCCGCAACTCCGGCAGGGCTTCCGCGACGGCCGCCGCCACCCGGGCCGGCTCGGGCCCGGGCAGCCCGATGACCTGCTCGGTGAAACCGAGCTCGAAGTGGCGAGCCACGTTGTCCAGAAGTTGGTGGCGGTCGCGACCGTCCCAGACGAGTTGGGCCGAGCGGCGGATCGCCCCCGGATCACGTCCAGCCTGCTGGCAGGCCTCATCCAGCCTCCGGCTTCGCGCGGCGGCCTCCTCCAGAGTGGCCGCACCGGTGACGTTCCAGACGTCGGCATAGCGAGCGACCACCAGCATCATCTGTTCGCCCCCAGCGCCGATCCAGATGGGAGGATGCGGCTTCTGGATCGGCTTCGGGTTGGCGATGGCGCCCTTCAGGTGGTAGTAGCGACCGTCAAAGGTCGTTCGGTCCTGGGTCCAGAGTGACGTGATCGCCTGCAGCGACTCGCGCAGACGCCCCACGCGGTGGTCGAGCCCCTCGATGCCGTACATCTGGTGCTCGATCTCAGCCCAGGCGGCGCCGATACCAAACTCCAGCCGGCCGCCGGAGAGGTGGTCGACGGTGACCGCGATCTTCGCCAGCAGCGCCGGATGCCGATAGGTGTTGCCGGTGACCATGCAGCCGATGCGGACTCGATGGGTGGCCTGCGCCATGGCGGCCAGCAGCGCCCATCCCTCGTAGACCGGCCGATCTGGTCCGCCGCCCCCAATCGACGCGAGGTGATCGAAGTCCCAGAGATGATCGAAGCCCGCTTCGTCGGCGATCCGCCAGACATCGCGCAGGGCCTGGATGGTAGTGTCCTGCCCGGAGAGTTTCAAGCCGATTCGCAGCGGGTGGGGCACGGCTCGAGCCTAAAGGATCGTGATGTTGGCCAGCCGCTGCGCAATACGAAGATGCCTCGGGATTCCGCCGACCGATCCGGCCCGGTCCCGCTGAAAGGATCCATCCTGCTTCGCGTTTACCGGGCAGCCGTGCGAAGCCTGTTGGGCAGCCTGGTCCAGGCCCTAACCCGGTTCTGCTGCTTCCTGTTTGGCCGCCGCGTCGATCGGAGCCGTGTCCCCTGGCTCGACGGTCCGACCGGCCCGCCGCGGATCGGGGCGGGCTTTCATCGCTCGGTTGCCAGTGAAGCCCACCTGGAGGTGCGGACCGGCGGCGACCTCGGGCTGCTGCGGGACTTTTCGCTGCTCGACGGCAACGGATTCGACTCGCGTCGTCTGCACCCGGCCGTGCGCGACTTCTACGAGCACACCAGCCGCTATCACCTCGATGTCTGGTCGCAATGGTCGCCGCTCTTCTGGCCCTTCGGCTGGGCGTTGATCACCTTCGTCAGCCGCCAGATGGATCAGCTCAACTTCCCCATGTACCCGCTCGAGACCGCCCAGGGGATGACCAGCCAGATCGAGCAGCTGGTGGAGCCCTCGGGACGGGTGGCCTTCACCAGCTGGCTGCGCCGGAACGCGAGCAGCGGCGCGGTCATCTACTCGGGCTTCTACTCGATCGCCTCACCGCCTGGGCACGGCCCGTGTGTCAAGACCGTATTCCCGGTGGTGCGCGGCAACGCCACGGTACTCCTCCGGCCCGAAGCCCAGGCCGACGGGTCGCTGAAGCTGATCTCGTCGGGCCGCCGGTTCGGGGACCACGGCTTCTACCGGATCATCGAGGCGGGACCGGGGCGCTTCCGCGCCTGGTACGTGCGCGGGCTTTCCGAACTCTTCCACGTCTATCCTGACCGCGACGGCTCGGTTCGCACCGACCACTTCGTGCGCTGGTGGGGCCTCCCGGTGCTCAGCCTCCACTACCACATCACGCGGCTCCAGGAACAGCGCGCGGC
>DASQAY010000153.1:0-6107 GCA_035635515.1 Candidatus Eiseniibacteriota bacterium
CCCACGACCAGCCCCACGCCCGCCCCCACGACCAGCCCCACGCCCGCCCCCACGCCGGCTCCGACTCCCTCGCCGACTCCGTGCAACCGGGGTGGCGGCACCGGCGCCGGGACTGGAAACTGCAAACGGTGAGGGCGGTGAGGCTGCCCCAGCTGATCAGCCGGCTGCCTGGCCTGCCGCCCCTTCGAATCCGGACACAGATCATTGCCCCCTTCCTGCTGCTGATGGTGATCCTGGGAATCGTTGGCACCTATCTCACCACCAGCCTGGTGGCCAATTCGCTGGAGCAACGGGTCGCCAGCCAGCTGGTCCAGGCGCAGGACGCGGCGCTGGATGGCGCGGCTATCCTTCAGGGACGCCAGGTGGCCGCCATCCGGCAGGTCGCCAACACGGAGGGGGTCGACGCCGCCATCCTCAGGGCTGATGAAGCAGCCCTGAAACAGCTGGTCGTGCCGATCGAGGTCAACGGCCGGCTGGGAAGCCTGAAGATCTTCGATGTCCAGGGCCGCACGCTGCTCGAGATCGAGCAACCGAACCCGACCAACCCGGGTGGCCTCACCTTCCAGAGCGGCACTGACCTGTCGGCAGAGCCGTTGATCGCCCAGGTGCTGCACGGAAACTACGACGCCCTGGGCGACAAATGGGTGGGGTACATGGGCAGCCCGCCCTCTACGCTAGCGGCCGCCGGACCGGTCCTCAGCCATGACCAGGTGGTGGGGGGCATTCTGCTGGAGACTCCCCTGTCCTCGGTTTTGGCCGAGATGCGGAGCAAAGCCATGGCCGACGTGGTGCTGCTTGATCAAAACGGACAGCTGCTTGGTTCCACGCTCCCCGGCGTGGGCAAAGACGTCCTGGACGAGCACACCCGCTCCTACCTGGGCCTGGCGTCGCCCGGACGGGCCGCTCGCCGGACCTTCGACGTGGGCCAGCACCCCTACGAGTTCCAGTTCTCTTTGTTCTATCTACGCCAGCGTCCGGTGGGCTTCCTGGCCGTCGCCCTCTCCCGCCAGACCGTGGTGGACGCGGGGGTCCGCTCAGCCCTGCAGATGACCATTCTCTTCACCGCCATGGTGCTGCTCCTGCTCATCATCGGGTACATCCTGGCGCTACGAATCACGCGCCCCATCGACGACCTGGTGGCCGGCACCGCGGCCGTGGCCCGCGGCGAGCTCGGCCGCCGTCTCCAGGTCCGACGGCGGGATGAGCTCGGCCATCTGGCCGACGCCTTCAATGCCATGACCGAGGACCTGCAGGAGCGGACGCGCGACCTGCACGACCAGATGGCCCGCCTGGCTGCCCTGCATCAGACCCGGGTGGGATTGGGACGCCGGGGGGAACCCGGAGAGATGGCCGAGGCCATTCTCAGTGTCAGCCTCAAAGCGCTGGGGATCGAAACCGCGCTCCTCCTGTCCCGCAATGGGGAGACTCAGCGGGTTGAGCCCCGCGCGTTGGTGGGCTTTGGGGCTGACTCGGCCGACCTGCTGCACCGCTTCGAGCAGGTCGACCTGGCGGAAGGGTTCGACCTGGAACATGAGACCGACATCGAGACCGTCGAGGACCCCTCGCTGGACGGTCGACCCGCCATGCGGCTCTTCGGTGAGACGACCGGACTCGACCGCGCCCTGGTGGTGCCTCTCTCCCGCGGCGCAGAGACGGCTGGCTACCTGCTGCTGGGGGCGCCAGCCGGGTACGTGCCCCCCCAGCAGGACGTTGAGGTTCTGCAGACCATCGCCACCGAGGTGGCCCTCATGGTCGAGAACATCGACCTGCAGCACAAGACCGAGGTGCAGGCCCGCCGGCTCGACCAGGCGATCATCGCTCTGGAGAAGATCTCCCAAGCGCTGACCACCGTGACGGTTGGGGCGGACAACCTGCTGCGGGCCGTGGCCCGGGCCACCATGGAGATCCTCGAGGTGCCCTACGCCTCCATCCACCTCAGCAAACCCGAGTGGCACGACCGGTTCGCCGACGTGGCCGTCGGGCCGGCCTCGCGCAGCGAAATGCATGCGGTCCGGGTCAGCGCGGGCGCCCTGTCGCACCGCATGGCCGGATCCGCGTCGCTCGTCGAGCTCGATCTGGCCAGTGAGCCTCGCCTGCCACAGCGCCTCCTGGAAAAGGTGGGTCTGCAGCGGGCGGTGGGGGTCTCGATGACCCTGGGTGGGGTCGTGGTCGGGACCCTGGCCATCCATATGCGAGAGCCGCGCACCCTGGAGCCGAGCGAGTTGCGGGTCCTCCAGACCCTGGCCAACCAGGCGGTCATTGCCATCGAGAACGCCTTCCTGTTCGAAGAGACCCGTCACCTGGCCATGACGGACGGGCTGACCGGCGTGGCCAACCACCGCGGCTTCGAGACCCGGCTGGAGCGCGAGCTGCAGCGGGCTCGTCGGTCACGCGATCGGCTGGCCCTGGTGCTATGCGACCTCGATCATTTCAAGGAGATCAACGACACCATCGGCCACCTGGCGGGCGACGCGGTGCTGCGCTATCTCGCCGAACAGGTCCTCACGCCCGAGGTGCGGCCCAAGGACCTGGTCGCCCGCTATGGGGGCGATGAGTTCGTGCTGGTGCTTCCCGGGGCAGACGCCCGGATCGCGGCCGGCGTCGCCGAGCGAATCCGGCAGGCGGCCATGCGGCCGCTGGTCTTCGAGGGCCGGGTCATCTCGAACCTGTCCATGAGCCTGGGGATCGCCAGCTTCCCGAAAGACGGCGACACGCGCGAAGCCCTGGTGCAGGCGGCCGACCGGGCGCTGTACCTGGCCAAGCGCGAGGGACGCAACCGCATTGCCCGCGCCGACGAGCCCGCCTCGCACGAACGCGCCGGCTAAACCCCCTTGCTAAGCTTTGGCAAATCATGGCGCCAGTTGCGCAGCGTCCGCGCGGGACGCAAGACATCCTGCCGGCGGAGCAACTGTACTGGCAGGAGATGACCGGCGCCGCCGAGGCCATCGCCACCGGCCACGGGTATCAACGCATTGATACGCCCATTTTCGAGGCGACCGCGCTCTTTGTCAGAAGTGCCGGAGAGACGTCCGATGTGGTGACCAAGGAGATGTACACATTCTCCGATCGCGGTGGGCGATCGATGACGCTTCGGCCGGAAGGGACCGCTCCCGTGGTTCGCGCCTACTTTGACGCCGGTCTCGATCGGGAACGGCAGCCGGTTCGCCTCTACTACCTCGGGCCGTTCTTCCGGTACGACCGGCCACAAGCCGGCCGCTACCGGCAGTTCCATCAATTCGGGGTGGAGGTCATCGGCGACGCCGCCCCCGGCCTCGATGTCGAGGTGATCGCGCTGGGCTGGCGCTGGTTCGCGTCGCTGCTGCTGTCGGGCGTCAGTCTGCAGGTGAACAGCATCGGGGACGCCGCCTGTCGTCCCCGCTATCGGGACGCGCTCCGCGAGTATTACCGTCCCTACCTGGACGCCCTGTCGGAGCAGGATCGAAGCCGGTTTGAGCGAAACCCGCTGCGCCTGCTGGATTCCAAGGATCCAGACGCCGTGGCGCTCCAAGCCAGCGCTCCCAGGACTCTGGACTTCCTGTGCGACGCCTGCCGCCAGGCGTTTGCGGAGGTGGAACGCGGCCTCCAGCGAGGTGGCATTCCCTATGTGGTGAATCCACGGTTGGTTCGCGGGCTCGATTACTACACGAGGACGGCCTTCGAGTTCTGGCATGAAAGCCTCAGCGGCGCCCAAAACTCCCTCGGTGGAGGTGGTCGCTACGATGGTCTGGCGGCGGACCTCGGCTACCGGAACACCCCTGGCGTGGGTTTGGCCCTGGGCCTGGATCGAACGGCCACGATCCTGAAGACTCAGGACACCGCTCCCGCCATTTACGCGATTGCGGTTGACAAGTCGGCTCTCCCGCTCATGCAGGAACTCGCGGAGGCCCTGCGCATACGGGGCCTGGCAGTCCATGCCGACGTATCAAACGCACGACTCGATGCGAAACTGGGGCGGGCCTCGAAGATGCGTGCCTGGTTGGCCTTGCTCGTTGGTTTGCAAGAAGATGCGGGTGATCGTGTGACCCTGCGGGATTTGCGTCTCAAAGAACAGAAGTCGGTCCTCCGCAACGACTTGCTCCACAGCGTGCTCGAGATGCTGGCGAAGCATCCTGCTGAGTCGATATGAGCTTGACGCAACGGGTCCGCTGCGGTCTCCTGCGAGCCGCCGACGCAGGCCGTCCGGCGGACCTGTACGGGTGGGTGCACCGGCGGCGGGACCACGGCGGCCTGATCTTCATCGACCTCAGGGACCGATCGGGCCTGGTGCAGGTGCAATTCCACCCCGACCGGGCGGAGGCATTCACCCGGGCGGGAGACCTGCGGTTGGAATTCGTGGTCCACGTCCACGGCACGGTCCGTCGCCGCCCGCCGGGAGCCGAGAACCCCACCCTCCCGACCGGAGAGATCGAGGTGGAGGCCGAAGCGCTGGAGATCCTGAGCCGGTCGAAGACGCCCCCGTTCCCGGTGAACGAACGAACCGAGGCTGATGAGTCCCTGCGGCTGCGCTATCGCTACCTGGATCTCCGCCGCATGGAGATGACGCGCAACCTGGATCTGCGCCACCGTATGGTCAAGGCCATCCGCGACTTCCTCGACCGGGAAGGCTTCTTGGAGATCGAGACGCCGGTGCTGATCCGGAGCACGCCGGAAGGCGCGCGCGATTACCTGGTGCCCAGCCGGGTCAACCTCGGCCGCTTCTACGCGCTGCCCCAATCGCCGCAACTGTACAAGCAGATCCTGATGGTGGCCGGTTATGACCGGTACTTCCAGATCGCGCGCTGCTATCGCGACGAGGATTTGCGCGCCGACCGGCAGAACGAGTTCACCCAGCTCGACCTGGAGATGTCCTTCGTCACCGAAGACGACGTGCTGGATGTGACCGAGCGCTGCTTCGCCTCTGTCTGGCAGACGGTCCTGGGTCGCGCCGTGGCGGTCCCCTTCCGCCGTGTCACGCACGCCGACGCCCTGCTCCGGTATGGCGTGGACAAGCCAGACCTGCGCTATGGCCTGGAGCTGGTCGACCTGACGCCGCACTTTCAGAGCACGGGATTCCAGGTGTTCCGCCAGACCCTGGCCGAGGGCGGTGCCATTCGTGGGTTGCGGGTGCCCGGCGGCGCGGCGCTGGGTCGCAAAGAGATCGATGCCTTGACCGAGGTGGCGAAGACCGCGAAAGCGAAAGGGCTGGCCTTCTGGTACCGGGAGGCTCCGGAATGGCGATCGCCGATCACCAAGTTCTTCACCGCCGAGGAGCTGGGCGCGCTGGAAGGAGCGACCGGCGCCCGGCCGGGCGACCTGGTGCTGGCGGTGGCGGACCAGCCCCGGGTGGCGGCCGGGGCAATGGGGGCTATTCGCAAGGCCGTGGCGGAGCGGCAGGGCCTGATCCCTCCGGATGCCTTCGAATTCGCCTGGATTACCGAGTTCCCCATGTATGCCCGCAACGAGGAAACCGGCCAGATCGAGGCTGAGCACCATCCCTTTACGGCGCCGCACCCGGCCGACGTCGACCTGATTGAGACGGACCCGCTCCGGGTCCGGGCGCGCAGCTACGACCTGGTGCTCAACGGGACCGAGCTCGCCTCGGGCAGCATCCGGATCCACGACCCGGGGCTGCAGCAGCGGATCTTCGCCCAGCTCGGCTGGACCAAAGAAGAGGCCGCTCGCCGCTTCGGCTTCCTGCTGGAGGCGTTCGAATACGGCGCCCCACCGCACGGCGGCATCGCCCCCGGGATCGACCGAGCGGTGATGCTGGCCGCGGGTGAGCAGACCATCCGGGACGTGATCGCCTTCCCCAAGAACCAGCAGGCACAGGAGCCGATGACCGGAGCCCCGGCGACGGTCGACGCTGCCCAGCTGCGAGAGCTGGGACTGGAGCTGCGGGCGCGGCCGGAACGTGGCGCGTAACAAAGCAGCTAACCCGTAACCGGCGTTTTGCCGTCCCGTCGTGGGCGGCCCCGATGCCTCTATCCCAGCCGCAAGGTCGCGCCCATAAAGTAGGCCCCAGTGAACTTCCTCGCCGCGCGTTGGGCTTTCGGAGCGGTTGCCGGTGTGGCCCTGGGTCTCGGATCAATGGCCCCGGCCGCCGCGCAAACCGCCCAGCCGGCGCCGGC
>DASQAY010000154.1:0-4528 GCA_035635515.1 Candidatus Eiseniibacteriota bacterium
GATCACCCAAGGCCGAGCTCAGCAGCGTGAACCCGTCCCAGACACCATCCGTCTGCACCCGGGCGGCCGCGAACTGATGCACCACCCCCGCGCCCGGTTTCGTCCCCGGCGCCGCCCAAGTTTGTCCGGGCCAGGCGACGAAGACGTGGTGGCCATCCGTGCTGGCGGCAACGGCCGGGTAAAGCAGGTTTGCCCGCCCGATCGCGCCGGCGATCACTAGAGGGGCGGTCCAAGTGATGCCGCCGTCATGCGACTCGGTGAACTTGATCACCGCGGTCGGCTTGGTCGCGTCAGTGGTCGTGTCCCAGTCAGGCCAGGACACGTACAGAGCGCCGCTCACCGGGTTGACATCCACCGCCGGGAAGCTGTTATTGCGCCAGCTCGATCCCGGAAGCGGGCTGGGGACGTCGTTGACCGCTGCCACGGGCATGGGTCCACTGAAGGTGTCCCCGCCGTTGTGGGAAACGGCTAGAAGTTGCTCGGAGTGATGGGAGATCGCCCCTTCCCAGAAAACGTAGACCGTGCCGTCGGGTCCCGTCCGGATGGCAGATCCCTGGCGGCCGCCCACCGCACCGTTGTTGACACTGGCGCTCAGGCGCATGAGGTGGCTCCAGGTCTGGCCACCGTCGGTCGACCGTGCGAAGACGATCGGCTCGGGCGAGAAGGTATTGCTCTTCCCGAACCTCCCGGCCCCGATGAACAGCGTCCAGCTGGCATAGACGTTCCCGAAGAAGGGACTGCCAGCGTTGGCATCGGCCCAGACGTAGTCCTTGTCGTTGAATTCGACGGGGTTGTCGCTGCTGGTGCTGACGATCACCGGGCTCTGCCAGGAGGCCCCATCATCGGTCGAGCGCGACACAGCCATGGCCGGAACACCGGCGCCACTGGCGGCGAAAGCCAGGTTGCCGTAATAGGTGACGCTCCCGTTGGCCCACGCGAACTTCCCATCCGATCCGCGGGCGGGACCTACGGCCAAGATCGGGTCGCCGAAGGACTCCAGGTTCTGCTCGCAGTAGCCGGGCAGCGTGTGGATAGTGCGCCCCAAGCAGCTGCCGGTTCCGGCTGCCGACTCCGTGAAGCTCGGCTGCGTCCAGGTCGCGCCCTTGTCCGTACTGAAGTAGACGCCCGAGTTGCCTACGTTGGGCGCGAACGGACAGGATCCCGTCCCGGTTGAGGTTGTGTGGCAGAGCGGCTCATCGATCTCGTCATTCGACCCGGCAATCAGCGCCCCGGTCCGGGGGTCCGCCGTGATGCTGGGCTCGTTCTGCTTGTTCCGCGGGAAGTTGTCCACCTTCGGCGGCGGCGCCAACGGGGCAACCATGTTGACCCGGGCCTCCACGAATGGCGGTCCAAACGTCGCCGCGGCCGCCCCTATCTGTGACAAGAGCAGACCTCCGGTTACGCCCACGATCATCAGCGGCTGCTTCAGCGGAAAGCTGCTCATGACTACCTCCCATGAACCTGATGGCCGGCTGCCGGAAGTTTCGTCCGGCGGTTACACCTCTTCTTGCGCCGTTAGACCCCAGCGGGCCGCGCCATCCCGGCGCGGCCCTTCCAGGGCGATTCCTAGGGCGTCACGTGACCGACGAAGGTCCCCCAGTTTGCCAGCAAAGTGCGTTGCGTTGGGCCAATCCATTCGGCAGCGAACCAGACCGTGCCATCGCTATCGGCGCCCGCCGCGGTGTAATCACCCCAGCGGGCGATATCGGCCCCGCCGTAGTGTTCGTAGCCGCTGAACCCGTCCTCGGGACCGATCCCGGATGCGGCGATGTGAACATCCCCGACCGCGCCAGACGCGTCGAATTTGGCGTAGGCAGCGCTGGGGAAGAAGTCCGGCCCAACGACCGTAAAGGTCATCAGCGCCGCACCGTCACCGGTTACGCCGATCGACGGGAACAGGACGTTCTCCTGGTTCACGGCAACATAGCCCTGCGTGGCAATCGAGGCAGACACCGCTCCGCCCGACACTGACGGGGTGACCACGAAGTATGCGGCTCCAACGCGGGTCGGGCCATTGGCCGTCTGGACCGCGGTATTGAGGCCGGACCACAGACGGCCGCCGGCGAACACAACCTGGTTCATCCGGTCGTCATTGGCCGCCACCAACGTCAGCGGCTCGTGCAAGGCGTCCCCGAGCGGGGTCGGACCGGGACGTTGCTGCGCGTTCGGCGGCTGCACGTAGACCTCGCTATTCAGCGCCACGAACGAGAGGTGGACATCCGCCTTATTCGAGTCGAGCGAACTGGTGTTGGTCAATGCCCAGACCAGGATGCGGTCGGCGCGCGTCCCAATAGCCGGCGCCGCGCCCCAATCCGTCGCGCTGACAAAGTACTCTGTGCCGCCCCTAGCAGTCTCGTTACCGTCCGCCGTGGGCGCCGTCGCCGGCTGCAGCGAGAAGGCGGTCCCGCCGGAAGGCAGGGACGTGGTCAGAGGACCGGCATTGATCTGGACCACGCGGAGATTGGTCCCGGTTTCCAGGCCGGCCTTGGACATGGCGTACACCTGGCTACCGTTGAAGATGGAGCCAAACGGATGCAGGTTGTACTCATTGGTGGTGATGTAGAAGCCGCTGGCGTCTGCCCCGATCAGCGGCTGGTCCCCGAAGCAGGGGCAGCCCGTGTGACTTGGGGTGCCGTTGGTCCCGTCATCGCTGACATCGAACTTGTAGATGTTCCAGGTCCCGGCGGGATTGCCGGTCTGGCTGACCCCGATGTAGTTGTGGGCGCGAGCTCCGAACGCACCGGTAGACGGGACCAGGTCGATCTGGAGGGACGTCAGGAACCACCGGCCGTCGGCCGGGTCGTAGTAGCACTTGGGGTCGCTGACAAAGTCGCCATACACGATCGGATTCGCCCGTGTGATGGAGGGCTTGGCCTGGAAGAACTGGTTCAAGGCCTGGGTCGGCGTTACCGCCGTCCCGCTGGTGGTGTACACGCGCAGCGCGTCGTTGACGGTCTCCAGCACGAACCCACCGCCCACGCAGAGGCCCTGGTCTGGCGGCTCCAGCGAAAAGTTCGTATTCAAATAGGCGCCCGTCCCGGCAAACCGCTGATTGCGGTGGGCGATCCCGTTGAACCCTGGCTGGGTGGCGTCGACCACCACCGGGTTGCCCGGCGGGTTGGGCACCCCCGCCGCCGACACGTGAACCAGCGTCGGGTTCTTGGGCGCGTGAGATGGGATGGCCGGGCTGGGGCCGGTCCAGTCGTTCAGGCTGTCCGTCACGTCGTTGCCGGCGCCGGCGAGATTGGTGACCCCGACAAAGGTCAGTTGCGAGGAGGCTGACGAGCTGCCGCTGGCGGCATAGCCGCCGGCACCGGGGGCCAGCGCCTGGCCAAGGACGATCGCCGCCGACGAGGCCGCAAGTAGGTAAGGTCGTTTCCAGGTGGTCAAGAGACCCCTCCTTGACAGTGGGTGGTGGCTAGGGCACCAGCCTAGCCCGAGTACGGTCACACGTCAACGCCTTGTTAATTCCAGCGAAGGTCCAGCCAACTGGCGGTGGGAGGCCCCGGCCCGGCGGGGCCTCCTTTCGGCCTAGAAGCTGTCGGAGGCGACGACCACGTCCTCCTGGTTTATCTGAGTCGGTACGAACTGGTAGCCGTACCACCAGGTCACGGTCTGCTTGTTATTGGTATCCGTCCAGAGCGCGTGGAAGACATTATCGGAACCGACAGCGATGTCGGTGTAATCGCCGATGAAGCCGCCACCGAACTGGCTGCGGGTGTTGATCGGATGGGTGGTGACGATCGCAGTCACGCCGGTGCTGAGATCGCGGACAGCGTAGTCCAGTCGAGCGTTGTTGATGTAAGGGCCGAGGGACAGGCAGTTGATGCGCCCGACCGCTGTTGGCGATGCCGGCTTTGCGCACGTCTGCCATGGGGAGACGACGTCCGCCGCGTAGGCCGACATGTAGACGCGGCCCGATGGCGAAACGGCAACGGCTGGCCAGAAGGTATCGACCCGGCGCGTATTGCCCGCCGCAAGACCCGGTGCCGGGTAGCCGACCTTGGCGCGGTTGGCCGCATCAAGCGCGGGGAAGATCAACGCCGGCGTGCTCCAGCTGGCACCGCCATCGCTCGAAATGCTGTAGAGCGCTGCCGCATGGCAGCCAGTGTTGGTCGACACGGCGCATAGTTGCCCCGTCGTGTCGTTCTGCTGGGACGACCATGCCACATAGAGCGTGCCGTCTGGACCAACGGCCGGCGCGGGGAAGCTGTTCACCCGGAATCCGGCGTTGGCGGGGGTGTGAATATCCTGCAGCTGGGCCACCGCGGTCGGCTGGCTCCAGCTCTTACCGCCGTCCGTTGACTTCACGACGTAGGTGCTGTTCAGCGTCGCCAGACGGGTGGAGCCTTCGAAGAAGACGTAGACCGTCCCATCGGGGCCGACCACCGGGCGCGACCCCTGGTCATAGATCACCGGCGCCCCAATCAGCTGCGGCGCGCTGAATGTGGCTCCGCCATCGCTGGAATGGGCCTCGAAGATCGGCGACTGACGGTAGGCTCCGGTGGCGGCGTTGAAGATGAAGCGC
>DASQAY010000155.1:0-4380 GCA_035635515.1 Candidatus Eiseniibacteriota bacterium
CCAGATCTATGCCATCCCGGGACAGGTCAACCACGGCTGGCTGCAGGCGGACCACCCCGGCACCTATTACGGCCAGTGCAATGAGCTCTGCGGCGTCGGCCACGCCGAGATGCAGGTGACCGTCATCGTCAAGAGCAAGGCTGACTACGACCGCTGGTATGCGGCGCTGAAGACGTGAGGTAGGAGGAAGCATGGCAACTGCTGAGATCGCGCTCCCGCTGCGGCGCCCGATGCCGCTGGCCGGAGTCGTGGAGTGGCTGACCACCACCGACCACAAGAAGATCGGCGTCCTCTACCTCTACACGACGTTCGTCTTCTTTCTGATCGGCGGCATCTTCGCCCTCCTGATGCGCACCCAGCTGGCGCTGCCCAACAACGACGTCCTCAGCCATCGCCTCTACAACGAGATCCTGACCTTGCATGGGACGACGATGATCTTCCTCTGGATCATCCCCGTCTTCAGCGGGTTCGGGAACTACTTCGTGCCGCTGATGATCGGGGCCCGGGACATGGCTTTTCCCCGGATCAACGCGTTCTCCTACTGGCTGATCCCGCTGGCCGGCGCCACCATGTACAGCGGCCTTTTCCTCAAGACCGGGTCGGCCGCCTGCGGCTGGACCTGCTACACGCCGCTCAGCGAGAAGCCGTTTGCTCCCGGCCTCGGCCAGGACTTGTGGATCCTCGGCATCCACATCTTGGGCATCTCCTCGATCATGGGCGCCATCAACTTCCTGGTGACGATCCAGAACCTGCGAGCCCCGGGCATGACCTGGTTCCGGCTGCCGCTCTTCGTCTGGGCGGTAGAAGTGACCCAGGCCCTGGTGCTGCTGGCGAGCCCCTTCCTGGCGGGGGTGCTGGCCATGGTCTTGATGGACCGGCAGATCGGCACCCATTTCGTGGGCACCGGGTCCGACCCCCTGCTCTACCAGTTCATTTTCTGGTTCTATTCGCACCCGGCCGTTTACATCATGATCCTGCCCGCCTTCGGAATCGTCTCCGAGATCATCCCCGTCTTCAGCCGCAAGCCGATCTTCGGCTACCGCGCCATGGCGTTCTCGATGGCGGCCATCGGCGTGCTGGGGTTCATGGTCTTCGCCCACCACATGTTCACCACCGGCTTGCCGCTGGCGCTCCAGGAATTCTTCATGACCACCACCATGCTGATCGCGGTGCCGTCCGGCGTGAAGGTCCTCAACTGGCTGGCCACGCTGTGGGGTGGGTCCATCAAGTACACGACGGCGATGCTGTTCGCGGTGGCCTTCGTGCTGATGTTCCTGGTGGGCGGGGTGGACGGCGTCTTCATGGCCTCGCTGGCGGTCGACTACCAGCTGCATGCCACCTATTGGGTGGTCTCGCACATCCATTACGTGCTCTTCGGTGGCAGCGTGTTCGGCGTCTTCGCCGGCCTCTTCTACTGGTTCCCGAAGATGACCGGGCGCTACCTCGATGAGAGCCTGGGCAAGCTGCAATTCTGGCTGCAGCTGGTCGGCTTCAATGTGACCTTCATGCCCATGCACTTCCTGGGCCTGCTGGGCATGCCGCGGCGGATCTCGGTCTGGGGCCACCGGCCGGATTGGGAGCTGTGGAACCTGGTGGCGACCATCGGTGCCTTCATCATCGCCACGGCCGTCCTGCTCTTCATCGTCAACTTCTTGATCAGCATCCGCGGCGGGCGCCGGGCGCCTGCGGACCCCTGGCAGGGCAACACGCTGGAATGGGCCACCACCTCGCCGCCGCAGCCGTACAACTTTGAGACCGTTCCCCAGGTTCGGAGTGCGCGGCCCATGCGGGAGCTCCGCAAAGCCCAGGTCTGAGGCGAGGGATGCGGCTGTTTCGTGCGGCAATCGTGGCGGCTGCGGCCGTGACCTACGCGCTGGTGGTACTGGGTGGCGTGGTCCGGGTCTCGGGTTCCGGCCTGGGCTGCCCGGACTGGCCGCTCTGTCACGGCCACCTGCTGCCGCCGCTCCAGCTCCACGTCCTGATCGAGTACTCGCACCGGACGGTGGCCGCCCTGGCCAGCCTCCTGATCGTCGCCACGGCTCTGGCCGCCTGGCTGGCCGTGCGCGACCGGCCCGACCTGCGCCTTTACGCCACCGTCGCCGCGGGCTTGCTGTTCCTGCAGGTCGGCCTGGGCGGAATCACGGTCCTGCTCGAGCTGCCCTCGGGCATTGTCCTCGCCCACCTGGCCACCGCCATGGCGTTGCTGGGGGCCGTCTGCGCGACCGCGGTGGCCGCCTGGGTGCCTAGAGCGACGCGAACAGTTATCGACCGACCGGCCGCTCGCTGGGCACTGGCCGCCGCCGGAGCTACGTATCTGCTGATCCTGACGGGGTCGCTGGTCACGGCCACCGGAGCCAGCTCGGCTTGCGCCGCCTGGCCCCTCTGCGGAGGCGGTCTCAGCCTGAGCTTCGACCAGCTGCCGCTGGTGCAGCTGCTGCATCGAGGGACCGCCGCCGCCCTTGGGGTCGTGCTGGTGGTCGGCCTGGTGGCCGTGCTCCGCCGACTGGGTCAGCACCGGAGCGTCCGGCTGACCACAGCCCTGACCCTCACCGCGCTGGCGCTGCAGATCGCGGTGGGGGCGGCGGTGGTCCGGCTCCATCTGCCGGCGGCTCTGCGCGGGCTGCATCTGGCCCTGGCCGCTGCGGTCTGGGTGGGCACGGTCATCCTGGTCGTGCTGGCCCGACGCCTCCCCGCGCGTTCTGAGCCGGCGGTCCTTCCCGCCAGGGAACGGCGCGGCAGCCGACCGCTGGGGGAGGTCGTCCTCGACTACGTGAGCCTGGCCAAACCGCGAATCATCGCGTTGCTGCTGGTCACGGCGCTGGGCGGCATGATGATTGCCCAGCGCGGCTGGCCGTCGACGGGGCTGGTACTGATGACCCTGCTCGGCGGAGCCCTGGCCGCCGCCGGCGCCGGGGCCATCAACTGCTGGATCGACCGCGACATCGACCGGGAAATGGTCCGCACCCGCCTGCGGCCGCTGCCCGACGGCCGCATCGCGCCCGCCCACGCGCTGACCTTCGGGATCGCGCTCGGGGTGCTGGCGTTCCTGCTGCTGGCCTTCGAGGTCAACGTGCTGGCCGCCAGCCTGGCCGTCGCCGGCCTGCTGTTCTACGTCCTCGTTTACACCCTCTGGCTGAAGCGCTCCACCCCCCAGAACATCGTCATTGGAGGCGCGGCCGGCGCGGTGCCCCCGCTGGTGGGCTGGGCGGCGGTCACCCACGGCCTGGACCTGACCGCCGTCTACCTGTTCGCCATCATCGTGTTCTGGACACCGCCGCATTTCTGGGCGCTCGCCCTGCGCACCAAGGCGGACTATGCGCGCGCCCGAATCCCCATGCTCCCGGTGGTCGTGGGGGAGCGCCAGGCGCGCTGGCAGATCCTGGGCTATACGCTGTTGCTGGTGGCGGTGACCTGGATGCTGTTCGTCACCGGTTCGGTGGGGTGGATCTATCTGGCGGGGGCGACGGCGCTGGGCGCCGGCTTCGTGTTCCTGGCCGGCCAGACGATCCGGGACCACGGCGTCCGCTGGTCACGGCGGCTCTTCGATTACTCGATCATTTACCTGGCGCTGTTATTCGGGGTGATCGTGGTGGATAGGATGGTGATCACGTGAAACGAGGGGAAGCCAGCACCAACGTGCGCTTCGGGCTCCTGATGTTCGTGGTGGCGCTGTTGATGTTTGGCACCTCGATCGCCTGGGCGGTCCTCTACGCGGGGTTTGTCAAATGACGCCCGAGCCGTCCCACGAGCCGACCGGCCATGGGGCCGCCGCCCACGTGTCGCCGCCCAGCTGGTGGCCGCTCACCATGGCCATCGGCGTGGCCCTGACGCTGACCGGGCTGGTGATCAACCGGGTCGCCATGGCGATCGGCATCGTGATCGGGGTGGCCTCGCTGGCGCTCTGGGTGCGCGACGCGCGCCGGGAGTTCCACGAACTCGACGAGTAAGGTTGCCGCCTGATTTCGTCGATTCGAATTGACCCCTCCGGGCGTCCCCCCGTAGACTCTGTCCCGGATCGTTCGCCATTCGGAAGGAGGCAGAGTGTGAGCGTGTTCAAGGTGCTGGTCGCGGCCGCAGGCACCGCCGTGGTGCTGACGGCGCTGACTGCGTGCGGCGGGAACCAGACGAACGACAATACGTGTACCCCCAAGGGTGGCACGACCACCGGGACGGGGACCCAGACGGTCCAGCTCGTGTCGGACCCGAACACGGTCGGCGCATTTCAGCCGAAGACCGTTGCCGTCAAGAAGGGAGACACGGTGGAGTGGGACTGGACCGATCAGAGCTTCGCGCACACGGTGACCGCCGAGGACGGAAGCTTCGATTCGGGCTTGTGCAACGCCGGCAACAAGTTCTTCGTCACCTTCAGCAACACCGGGA
>DASQAY010000156.1:0-3664 GCA_035635515.1 Candidatus Eiseniibacteriota bacterium
AAGGGTGACCAAAAATCTCCCTCCCCCTTGCGGGGAGGGTACGGGAGGGGGTGTCAGCGAGAGAAGGGTATTCCTTCGCTTTTTCGACTAGCCAAACACCTTCGGATTCACCGTCGGCGCTCCATGCACCGGCAGACTGGAAGCTCGGCCGATGATAATCGAGCAATGGATGCCGCGCTGCGGGACTATATCGACGCAATCAACCCCGAGCACCGGCCCCTGTTCGATCGCCTCCACCGGCTGGTTCTCGGGGCGCACCCCGATGCCGCGGTGGTGCTCTCGTACAAGATCCCGACCTACAAGGTCGGTAGCCGCCGCCTCTTCCTCGGCGTATGGAGGCACGGGGTATCGATCTACGGCTGGGATCAGGGCCGCGGCGCCGGTTTCATCGCCCGCCACCCCAAGCTCAAGACCAGCAAGGGGACCCTTCAGCTGCGGCCCAGCGACGCCGCCGACATCACCGACGACGAGTTGGGCGGCCTGGTGCGGGCCGCCCTCGACGGCTGATCCGACCCACCGTCATTCAGCCCGGAGTGGCGGCCCTGATTGAGATCGACTGCCGGTGGGTATAGCGGTATCGTTGCCCTCACGGATGAGGGCTGGGGCCGTCAGGCCCACCGCATGAGGTCCGCACCCGCGGCTGGGCCAAGAGTCCTTAGAAGGATTCAAGAGGAACGACTATGCCTACGACCCTGACCGATCCCAAGGTCCTTGCCGCGAAGTACAACCAGGCGTTCAACTCGCACGACGAAACCGCGCTTCGTTCCCTGATCGCGCCGGATGCCCGGTTCAGCGCCCCCGGCGATGTCCGCCTCCAGGGCAAAGACGCGGTCATCGGCTATACCAACGGCTGGATGAAGGCCCTGCCGGACGCCAAGATCACGGTCACGCACGAGATCGTGAGCGCCCCCTGGGTCGTCCAGGAGTTCACCTTCGAAGGCACCCACAAGGCGCCGCTGACCGGCCCTATGGGCACCATCGCCGCCACGAACCGCAAGGTGTCGGGCCAGTGCGTTTCGATCACCCGGTACGAGAATGACCTCGCCGTCGAGAGCCGCCTGTACTTCGACATGGTCCAGCTGCTCACCCAGCTGGGCGTGATGCCGGTTCCCGCCAAGAACTAACCGCACTCCGAATCGATTTCGGACCCTGACCGAGAGCGGCGCCCTGGCTGGGTGCCGCTCTTTTCGTGCCGGCGGGCTGAAGGGGGCCGCCGGGCTGTGCCAGGCGCCCGCTTCTACGCCGAAATAGAAGCATAAGCGGGCCCAGCGGGGGGTCTGCCACCGGCATCGCCGGCCCGAACCGGCCGCCCGGCTGTTGACAACCCACGCTTCCACAGCTTTTATATGGGGACAGGCGGGGGTCGCCGCGGACACCCGTAGCCGAATGGGGACACAGGGAGGAAGCATGGACAGACGACCATCGATCGACGCCGCGCAGGCGCCACCCGGGGCGCCCCGATGGGAGGCACTGAAGGCGTCGGCCGAGTTCCGGCGCCTGATGACCGCCAGGCGGAACTTCATCATTCCGGCGGTGGTGTTTTTCCTCGTCTACTATTTCGCGCTGCCGCTGAGCAACGGGCTGGCTCCCAAGCTGATGAACACCAAGATCATCGGCAACATCAACCTCGCGTACGTGTTTGCCTTGTCTGAATTCGTCATGGCCTGGGTGCTCGCCTACCTCTATATCTCCCGGGCGAACAAGGTCTTCGATCCGCTCGCCGAGGCCGTCCGTCGGCTGGCCGGCGTGGGGAGGTCAAAGCCGTGAACACCACCCTGGTCATTACCGCGATCGTCGTCGCGATCACTCTCGGCATCACGATTTGGGCGGCGCGCCAGACACGCACCACGGTCCAGTTCTATGCCGCCGGCCGCAAGATCACCGGCTGGCAGAACGGCCTGGCCATCGCCGGCGACTATATGAGCGCCGCGTCCTTTCTCGGGATCGCCGGCCTGATCGCCTTCTACGGCTACGACGGGTTCATGTACTCGGTCGGCTGGCTGGTCGCCTATCTGACCGTTCTGCTGCTGGTCGCCGAGCCCATGCGCAACACCGGCAAATTCACGATGGCGGACGTGCTGGCCTTCCGGATGCGTCCCGAGCCGGTGCGCTCCGCGGCCGCCGTCTCCACGCTGGCGGTGAGCGGCTTCTACATGATCGCCCAGATGGTCGGGGCCGGCAGCGTGTTGCACTTGCTGGTGCCGAGCTTCCCATTTCGGACGGCGGTCATCATCGTCGGTGTGCTGATGATTGGATACGTCGTCCTGGGCGGCATGATCGCCACGACCTGGGTCCAGATCGTCAAGGCGACGCTGCTCATGATCGGCGCCACTCTGCTCAGCATCCTGGTGCTCGCCCACTTCGGCTTCAACCCGCTGCGCTTCTTCGACGCCATCGCCAAGATCACCGACAAGAAGTCGGGCCTGAACTTCACCCAACCCGGCATCCTCTACCCGCACGGCAAGGTGGTTCACCTGGGGCCGTTCTCGCTCGACAAGTCGGTGGTCGAGAACGTCTCCTTGGGGATGGCGCTCATCTTCGGCACCGCCGGCCTGCCCCACATCTTGATGCGCTTCTACACCGTGCCCACCGCCAAGGCCGCCCGGACCTCGGTCGGCTGGGCGATGGGACTGATCGGGGCCTTCTACGTGATGACGACCTTCCTGGGGTTCGGCGCGGCCACTCTGGTTGGCAAGGCCCACATCCCGAACGTCAACGTCGCAGCGCCCAAGCTGGCGGAGTACCTGGGCGGTGGACCGGGCACGTTCGGCGGTGACCTCTTCCTCGGGTTCATCTCCGCGGTCGCCTTCGCGACCATCCTGGCGGTGGTGGCCGGGTTGACGCTGGCCGCGTCCAGCGCCTTCGCGCATGACTTCTGGATGAACGTCGTCAAGGGCGGCAAGGAGAGCGAGGCGGAGCAGGTGCTGGTCGCGCGGATCGCGGCCGTGGTGGTCGGCGTGGTGGCGGTCTCGCTGGCCATCAACCTGCCCACCGCCAACGCGGCGGTGCTGGTGGCGGTCGCTTTCGCGGTGGCCTCCAGCGGCAACCTGCCGGTCCTCCTGTTCACCCTGTTCTGGAAACGCTTCAATACGTACGGCGCCGTCGCGGGTCTCCTGGGGGGCACGCTGGTGTCGATCCTGCTGGTGGTCATCGGCCCCGGCTTCGCCACCATCCCGCGCCCGCACCCGGCCTTCCCGCTGGCCAACCCGGGCATCGTCAGCATCCCGCTCGGGTTCATCTTCGCTATCGTCGGGACCTACGTGGGCGAGCTCTTCGGCAAGGATCGCCTGGCCGAGGCCCGCTTCGCCGAGATCGAAGTGCGTTCGCAGACCGGCATCGGCGCGGAGCCGAGCGCCGTCGAGCGCGAGCCGGCCGCCGCGGCCGTCTAGGTCGTCAGTATCAGACGGGGGCGGGCAGACGGCCCGCCCCCGTTACGCATCGACCGGTGCGATTGGAACGCGCAGGGTAAACGTGCTCCCCCGGCCCGGTTCGGACGTGACCGTGATGTCGCCGCCCTGCAACCGTACGTACTCCCGCGACAGGTACAGGCCGAGTCCGACTCCGAGAATGGGCGCCGTCTGGTCGGTGACGATGCGGCCAAACGGACGGAACAACTGATCCAGCTGGGCGGGTTCCATCCCAATTCCGTGGTCCTGGATCTTTA
>DASQAY010000157.1:0-10599 GCA_035635515.1 Candidatus Eiseniibacteriota bacterium
GCGCATGGGAATTCGCGGTGGCTTGATACACCCCCAGCCCTGCCCCTCCCCGCCGGGGGGAGGGAGAGTTTGGTGGCACTCAGCGCCGGGGAATTCGCGGTGGCTTGATACACCCCCAGCCCTGCCCCTCCCCGCCGGGGGAGGGAGAGTTTGGTGGCACTCAACGCGTGGGAATTCGCGGTGGCTTGATACACCCCCAGCCCTGCCCCTCCCCGCCGGGGGGAGAGAGACTTTGGGCTTAGCTGAGGCGCTGGACGCGCGTCAGGGCAGCGCGCACATGAGCTCCGGCTGATGCGGATTGGCAGTAGGGGAGCCCAGGCAGCGGTCAGTGGGGGGCAATGCCGGGCGTGGTGCAGAGCTGTCCGTCGGGCCAGTGCCGGGTGCGGCCGAGGCTGAGGGTTGTGCCGGCCGGGACTGGGGCGCTGGCCGGGTGAGTGGGACCCGGATGATGGGCGCCACGCTGGGCCGAGCCTGGGGTTCGGCCTGGACCGCCGCCCCGGGCTGCAGCCGCAGGTTCACCGACCCAGCCGAGGTCGTACCTGTGCCATTGCCGCCGGTAAGATGGCTGGGGGCGGTGGCGCACGCGGCACCCAGCAGGGCCGCCGTGGCGACCAGAATTGAAGCCTTCCGCATCATCTGTCCATAACGTCCAATAAGCGTTCCACTGACGGGTCAAACTGGTTCCGGGCGGGCGCCCGGATTGCGGCTCAAGAAGTATTCGGGCACGGTGACCATCGGTGGGCGCTCCATGTCCTCCAGTTCCATCTGCTCAATCCAGTAGCGCTCGTCCTCGTACTGGATCTGCTTGATGGTGCGGTTGACCTGGTCCACCAGCTGGATGCGATGCCGGTCGCCCAGATACTTGAGGCACACCTGCAGCTGGGCAAAGGCCGTCGCCCGCCGCTCCGCTGGATCCCGCGGGGCCCGTGGCCCCACCTCGACCTGGGCCAGAGCGCGCGGTCCGTGGGCACTGGCGATAGCCAGCAGCAGCCCCAGCGCCAGCCCCTGGCCGGTGAAAAACGGGACGCTCTCCAGGACGGCGCGGCGCCCGGCGTGGTCGGGGCTGAGCGGATCGATCAAGCCGGAGAGGGCAGGGAAGAGGAGGTTGAGCAAGGGGCGCACCGCGAAATCCGTGAGTGGATCGATGGCGGTGGGTGGCCGGCGCGAGAACGCCGTCACGTAGGCAATGTCAGGGTCGGTGAGCAGGGGGCCGAGGAGGCCGGCTACCAGGCGGGGCTGGGGCGGCGGACCCGCCGGATCGATCCAGCAGATGAGGTCGCCCTTGAGCACATGCAGGCTCTTCCACTGGGCTTCCCCCGACCCCGGAAAGCTGCCGTAGCGGGACAGCACGTCGGCCGCGCGCAGGACCGTGACGCCGGCCGCCCTGGTCGCCCGCTCGCTCGCGGCCGAGCCCGAGATCTCGATCACGACGATCTCGTCGAGCAGGGGCGTCCGCCCCATCAGGGCTTGCTTGAGGGCCCGCAGCGGCGCGCTCAGGCCGGTGGCGCCGGGCAGCGCCGTGACCGCCAGGCTGATGGTGAGATCCTGGCGCTGCTTGCGGTCCAGCAATCGCTGGATGTCGTCGAACTCGCGGGAGTCGAAGGTGTTTTCGGTCAGCCATCGGTCCACCTGCTCCGTGATGGCAGCCCGTGTCTCGGTGCGCGCCGGCGCTGGTCGCGGGGTGGGCACCCCCGCTTTCTTGACGATCATCACCGTGCCGGGCAGACGGCGCAGCATGCGCTGCAGCGGGGCACCCAGCACCATGGGCCGGTGCATGAGCGACCGAGTGGCTCCCAGGATGAGCAGCTGATGCCGCGGCGCCTCCTTGAAAATTGCCTGGCGCACGTTGGTGCTGGAGCCCTTGAGCTCGATGACCGGGCCGTTCACCTGGGCAGACAGGCCGGCGAACGTCTGCTCCTCGCGGGCGCGTTCCTCGGGTGACTGGCGGGGGTCGAAGATGTGCAGCAAGGTCAGGGTGGCGCCAGTGCTGGTGCGGATGCTGCGGGCCAGCTGCACCGCCAGCTCGGCGCTAGGCCCGCCGCGGACCGCCAGCAGGATGCTGGTGATTGGCGGGGCGGCGGCCTCGGTGCGCAGCAGCGCCACGTCGCAGGGGGGATCGTAGAGAAGATCCTCGAGCGCGTTGGTCCACAGGCCGTCGTCGCGGGCTCCGCTCTCCAGCAGGAGCAGGTTGCTGCCGGTTTCCAGGGCGGCTTCCCGAATGCCCTGGGCGGCGACGTGGGCGATGCGCACCAGGGGCGCCAGGGGCGTGGTGGCGCGGGTCGCGATTCGGGTCGTCTGGGCCAGCAGGGTGCGGTAAGCCTCGCCCGGGACCGGCGGTCGGGCCAGCGAGTGATCTGGCGGCACCTCGATGATGCCCAGCAGCGTCCCGCCCGACTCGGGCGCGGTCGTGAAGCTGCTGGCCAGCCGGAGCAGCTTGCCGGCCTGGGCGGGCGCCAGCGTAGGGATCAGGACGCGGTAGTAGCTCACCGTTGGTTTCAGTATCAGTCGGCGGCCGGTGGGTCGTCGAGAATCACGGCCATCCCGTCCGGGGCATCGACGATGTCCACCTCGGGCCGGCCGCCGTCGTACGTGACGCGGAATGACAGGTGGCCGGTGCCCACCCGCATGCCGCGCACCTCCACGCTGCGGGCCAGCGGAATGGGCATGGGCGAGAGGAAGACCCGGTCCGCCGTGGCGTCGGGGAAGACCCCCAGCGCGGTTTGCAGCAGGTGGAAGGCGGCCCCGGCGCCCCAGGCCTGCGGGTTGCACGACACCAGGTACTCGGCGGGCCCGGTGCCAAACCGGGTGTCGCGGCCGAACCCACAGAAGAGTTCGGGCAGCCGGAAGCTGGGCATGCGGATGCCGGCTTCCAGGATGCCGGTGACGACTTGTTGGGCGGCCTCGGTGTGGCCATAGCGGCGCAGCCCGGCGGCGATCAGGGAGTTGTCGTGCGGCCAGATGGTGCCGTTGTGGTAGCTCATCGGGTTGTAGTGGGGCGAGCTGGCCGACAGGGTGCGAATGCCCCAGCCGGAGAACATGTCGGGCGCCAGCAGCCGGTCGGTGACGATGTCGGCGCGTTCCGAGTCGCAGATGCGTGAGAACAGGCAGTGGCCCGGGTTGGAGGTGATGGACGGCACCAGCTGCTTGGCGCCGTCGAGCGCCTGCGCGTAGAACTGGTGGTCATCCTGCCAGAAGTGCTGCTCGAAGCGGCGACGCAGGTCACCGGCCTCGATGGCCAGCTGCTGCGCGGCGCCGGTCTCGCCCAGGCGGTCCAGGATGCGGGCCAGCCCGGCCTTGGCGTGGTAGACGTACCCCTGGACCTCGACCAGCGCGATGGGCCGCTCGGCGGGCTTTCCATCCGGCATCAGCAGCGAGTCGTGCGAGTCCTTCCACCCCTGGTTGCGAATGCCCCGCGGGGCATGGTCGCCGTACTCGACGAACCCATCATGATCCAGGTCCCCATACGTGTCGATCCAGGCCAGCGCCGCGGACATGGCCGGCAGGAGCTCGACGAAGAGATCGCGGTCGTTCACCCAATCCATCAGCTCCACCAGCGTCACCAGGAAGAGGGGCGTGCTGTCCACCGAGCCGTAGTAGGGCGTGTGCGGGATCTGCTTGAGGTTGGCCAGCTCGCCGAAGCGCCGCTCGTGCAGGATCTTGCCCGGCTGCTCGTCGCGGCTGGGATCGACTTTGGTGCCCTGGTGGGCGGCCAGGTACCGCAGTGTGCCGCTGGCGATGTCGGGATTGAGTCCCAATGTTTGGATGGACGCGATCAGGGCGTCGCGCCCGAACGGGGCGCTGAACCAGGGGATGCCGGCCATCGGCAACAGCCCCGTGTCGAACTCCTCCAGCAGAATGCGGAGGTCCTTCGAGCTGCGCTGGAGCACCCCCCGGTCCAGGAACGCGTTGTCGGTGGCGATTCCGGTGGTGCTCTGCTCCCAGGTACGGTAGGACTGCTGCAGCGCCTGCAGGGAATCGTCGTAGAGGTAGTCGAGGTTGGAAATCTCGCCGCCCAGTTCCGGCACGATGTTGATGATGAGGGTGACGGTTTGGTGGGGCTCGAGGTGGTACTGGTAGCGCACCGTCCGGTCGTGCCGGTAGTTCGGCTTGGCCTCCAGGATGATCTCGGTGCGACGGCTGATGTGATCCAGGCCCTGGTAGCTAAAGACCATGCCGTAATCGTGGGCTTCGAGGGGCAGGCGCTGCCCATAGAAGTTGAAACTCATGCCGCGGACGTCGAACATGTCTTTGAAGTCGGCGTCGAACGTGAACGAGCACTCGATATCCACCGCCTCGGTGCCGCAATTCTGGATCCCGATCCGTTCGTGGAGGCCGCCGTAGATGAACCGGCTGCGCCGGATGCTGAGGCTCTGCTGGGGGATGGTGCGCTTGCCCTCGTCCACGATGAGCACGGGATTCACCATCTGGAAGAGGGCGACGTAGCTTTCCTCGGTCGAGGCTGAGAGCAGAATCGGCTTGAGCCCGTTGAGCCGGAACTCGTAGGCCGAGAGGAAGCGGGTGTCCTGGAAGTAGAGGCCCAGGCCCGAATCGTTGTCCTGGGGGATGTCGCCCAATGGGTCCGAGACGACCATGATGCGATTCTCTTTGAGGACCACGCGGCCGTCCGGCACGGTGCCTATTATATGGACGCCTGTCGGAATCCTTTCGCGATTGGGTATACGTTTTGTGAGGTTAAGACATGGCGACTCCCTTTGTGGCGATTGTCGGGCGGCCCAACGTGGGCAAGTCCACCCTGTTCAACCGGCTGGTGGGCGAGCGCCGGGCGATCGTCGACGCCATGCCGGGATTGACGCGCGACCGGCTGTACGGGGAGGCCGACTGGCGAGGCCGGTCGTTCGTGGTGGTGGATACGGCCGGGCTGGTGCTCGGTCGCCTTCGCGATGAAGAGGTAGGCGTCCGCGAGCTGCGCCGGAGGATGGAGGCGCAGACGCAGGAGGCCGTGGCGGCGGTCGATTGTGTGTTATTCGTCGTGGACGCGCGCGAAGGGTTGAATCCCATCGACCGCGACATCGCCGAGTTGCTGCGGCGCTCCAAGGTCCCGGTGATCGTGGTGGCCAACAAGATTGACACGCGGGGCGCGGAGGTGTCGGAGTTCTATGCGCTGGGATTGGGTGAGGTGTTCGGTGTGTCCGCCTTACACGGGACCGGCAGCGGGGACTTGCTGGATGCCGTCGTTGAGCGACTGCCGGCGGAGCCGGACGCCGGGGCTGAGGTGGCGACCGCTCGTGTCGATGCCCGGGTGGCTGTGTTGGGGCGACCGAACGTGGGGAAGTCGTCGCTGGTGAATGCGTTGCTGGGGCATGAGCGATCGCTGGTGGATGCGGTGCCCGGCACGACGCGTGACCCGGTGGATACGACGTTTACGTTTGGCGGAGGGGATGGCCAGGCAGACGGCCGGTCGGTGATGCTGGTCGATACTGCTGGGATCCGGCGGCCCGGGCTCACGCGAGGGGTGGAGCAATACTCGCTGCTGCGCGGCCTGCGCGCGATGGAGCGGGCCGACGTGGCGCTGGTGGTGATGGATGCCCGGGAGGGAGTGACCGCGCAGGACCGGCATATCGCCGGGTATGTGGTGCAGGCGGGGCGCGGGCTGGTGCTGGTGGTCAACAAGTGGGACCTGCTCTCGCCAGAGGAGAAGGACGAACGCGTCTGGCGCAAGCGATTGAAGGACGCGTTCGATTTTGCCCCGTGGGCGCCAGTCGCTTACGTGTCCGCCAAGACCGGGCTGCGGGCGGGTCTGCCGTTGTCGCTGGCGCTGCAGGTCGTCGCGTCGCGTGCGCGCCGGGTGTCGACCCCGGACCTGAACCGATGGCTGCGAACCGTGCTAGCGGAGCGTGAACCGCCGAGCCACAAGGGCAAACGGTTGACAGTGCTCTATGTGAACCAGGTGGAGGCGGGGAGTCCGACGTTCCTGGTGTTCGTCAATGACCCCGAGCTGGTGCATTTTTCGTATCAGCGGTTTCTGGAGTCCCGGCTGCGCAAGGCCTTCGGGTTCGAGGGCACGCCCGTGCGCTTGCTCTTTCGCGGACGCGGGAAAGGCGATGAGTCCGACGTGCGGCCTCGGCCGCGCGCCGCGCGGGGGAAGCGCCCAAAAGGCCGCCTATAATAGGTCGCGCGTCGGGGAGTGGCGCAGCCTGGTAGCGCACTTGAATGGGGTTCAAGGGGTCGCAGGTTCAAATCCTGTCTCCCCGATAGCATCCCTCGATGAGGCGAAGCTCGCTTAGGGCTTGGTCTTCAGCAGACGCTTGAAGTCGAGCTCGGGCTCCTGGGCCAGCAGCAGGTGCAGGTCCAGCAGCTCGTCGGCTGAAATGACCGGACGCTTGCCATTTGCCCGGGTATGCAGCTCCAGCTGAAGCTCGTACATCGCCTTGCCGTCTCGGGGATTGATGCCCAACATTTGCTTATAACCTGATAGCTCTACTATCACTAGTTTATGGAGGGCCATTACCCTGTGTCAAGTTTCGGGGGCGGTCGGCCGAATTAGGTCTGGTGGCTCACCCGGCGCACGCTCCGGAACGCCAGACCGGCCCCGCTGATGAACAGCACTCCGCCCAGGGCAATTAGCCCAACCGTGATCGGGAGGAAGAGCGGGTTGTCCAGATCGTTCTCGGCGTATCCCAGGAACACCATCAGGAGGTCGGTCACCAATCCGGCGAACGCGGCCCCCAGGAACAGCCAAAGCTCGGTCGATGAACCCGGCGGGACCTGCGAGGTCGCTCGGGGCGCCATCAGCCCGGCGCGAACGCCAAAGGCGATCAATCCCAGGAAGGCCAGGCCGGACGCAGCGGTAAAAATCACCACCACGACCAGCACCGAGAGCACGCGGTCCTCGATGCCGGCGAACCCGTTAAAGGGGACCATTCGACGGGATTTTACGCCTTGTCTACGCCGCCCAGCGCCTGGGCGACCAGGCGTTCCTGGACCACCTCATGCGCCCCGGCGTACCCCTCGCTGGGACTCGCCCGCTCGGGGCGCCCGACATACTGCAGCGACAGGCCCTCCGGCAACCGGCTCTCCAGGTGGAGATGCACATGGGTCCATCCCCCCATGTTCATCGGCTCCTCCTGGACCCAGGTCACCTGGCGCAGGTTGGGATAGGCCCCAATCAGTCCCAGCACATCGTCGATCCGGAACGGCTCCAGCAACTCCACCCGGGCGATCGCCACGTCGGCCGCCTCCGCCCGCAATGGACTCAGCGACAGATCGTAGTAGACCTTCCCCGTGCACAGCAGCAGGCGATGCACGGCGTCGCGCCGACGAGAGGCCTCGGGATCATCGATCACCCGGCGGAAGCCGCCCGACACCAGGTCCTCCAGCTGCGAGGCCGACGCCTTCAACCGCAGCAGGCTCTTGGGCGTCATCAGCACCAGCGGTCGCGGACGGGAATGCAGGGCCTCGCGCCGCAGCACATGAAAATACTGGGCGGCCGTGGATGGGTAGGCCACCCGGATGTTGCCCTCCGCGGCCAGCTGCAAGAACCGCTCCAGGCGCGCGCTCGAGTGCTCCGGGCCGGACCCCTCATAACCGTGCGGCAGCATCAGTGTCAATCGCGACGCCTGCCCCCACTTGGCCAGCCCGGAGACGATGAACTGATCGACCACGATCTCCGCCCCGTTGATGAAGTCGCCGTACTGGGCTTCCCAGCAGACCAGGGCTTCAGGCGCCTGGGCGCTGTAGCCGTACTCGAAGGCCAGCGCTCCGTACTCGGAGAGGGGGCTGTTGGCCAGCTCGAAGGTGGCGGTCGCGCCCACCAGGTGTTCGATCGGGATCCAGCGCCGACCGTCATTGACGTCGTGGATCACCATGTGTCGCTGGCTGAACGTCCCGCGCTCCGTATCCTGCCCGGTCAATCGCGCCGGGACGCCGCCGGTCACCAGGCTGGCGAACGCCAGCGCCTCGGCCTGGGCCCAATCGATCTCTCGGCCCGCCAGCGGCTGCCGGCGCCGCTCCATCTGGCGCAGCAACTTGGGGTTGACCGCGAATCCCTCGGGCACCGATAACAGCTGACGATTCAACGACTCGAGCACCTCCGCCGAGACCGCTGTCTTGATATCCGGTTCGGGGCTGACATCCATCACCGGCCGGGCGGCTTCCACCACCTGGGCCGAGCGTTCCTTCACCCGGGTATGCGCGCTCGCCACTCGGTCCTCGGCGGCAGCCACCATCGCCTCGACCTCATCGGCGGTGAGCAAGCCGGCTTCGATCAGTTCGGCGGCAAACAGCTCCCGCACCGGGGGATGCTCCCGAATGATGCGGTACATCAGCGGCTGGGTGTAGGCCGGCTCATCGGTTTCGTTGTGGCCGAACCGGCGGTACCCAATCAGGTCCACCACCACGTCGCGTCCGAACTTGCGCCGGAAGGCCACGGCCAGCCGGATGGCCGTCATGCTGGCGGCGATATCGTCCGCGTTGACGTGGATGATGGGCAGGTCGAACCCCTTGGCCAGGTCGCTGGCGTACCGGGTGGAGCGCCCCTCGTCGGGGTCGGTCGTGAAGCCCAGCTGATTGTTGGCGATGATGTGCAGCGTGCCGCCGGTCGAGTAGCCGGCCAGCTTCTGCAGGTTCAGGACTTCGGCCACCACCCCCTGCCCGGGAAATGACGCGTCCCCATGGATCAGGAAGGGCACGGTAGTGGTCTGATCCAGGTGCACCTTCGGGCCCTTGCGGCGGGTTTGCTGCGCCCGGGTCCAGCCCTCGACCACCCCGTCGACGGCCTCCAGGTGCGAGGGATTGGCCAGCAGGGTCACCGAGACCTGCTTGCCGTTGGGCGTCACGTATGTCCCCTCGGCCTCGGCGTGGTACTTGACATCGCCGGACACGTCGCCGGTGGCTACCCGGGCCTTGCCCTGCTCGAACTCCACCAGGATGGACTCGTAGGGTCGATTGACCACGTGCGCGATCACGCTCAAGCGGCCGCGGTGCGCCATGCCCATCACCACCTGCCGGGTGCCCTCTTCGGCCAGCAGGGAGATGGCCTCTTCCAGCATGACCACCATGGCGTCCAGTCCCTCGATGGAGAACGTCTTCTGCCCCAGGAACGCCCGGCGCAGGTAGCGCTCCATAGCGTCCACCTTGGTCAGCCGACCGAGCAGCTGGCGGGCGCGCTCGGGGGATAGCGGCTGGCGGTAGCGGCCGGACTCGATCCGCTCGCGCAACCAGTTGCGCTGTTCGTGGCTGGAGATGTGCTCGATCTCGTAGGCGATGGTCGAGCCGTAGGTCTCGCGCAGGTTGGGCAGGACTTCCGCCAGCGTCTCGCCCGGCACCCGAACGCGCAGCACCGAAGCCGGCACGGCCCGCATCAGCTCTTCGGTCAGGCCCAGGTTCAGCGGATCCAGCGATGGATCGCCGGGTGGGGCACTGCCCAGCGGGTCCAAGCGGGCCGCCAGGTGGCCATGGCTACGATAGGCGGCCACCAGCGCCACCCCGGCCGCCACCCCGCGCACCAGTTCCGCCGCCTGCGTGGGCTCGCCTTCGCCGACGCTCTCGGGAAGGGCGACCAGCGCTCCGCCGCCGGCCGCCACCTCGGCCGGCACCGGCAGTCGGAGCGAGACAAAGATCGACTCGTAGAATCCGTCCGCGCCGTTGAGCAGGTCATCGATGCGGCGCAAAAACTCACCCGACTCCGCACCCTGGATGACGCGATGGTCGTAGGTGCTGCTCATGGTCATCACCTTCGACACGCCCAGCTGGCGAACCGCTTTCTCGGACATTCCCGAGAACTGCGCGGGATACCCGATCGCGCCGGTGGCGACGATGGTTCCCTGGCCGGGCATCAACCGGGGCACCGAGGCCACTGTCCCGATGCCCCCCGGGTTGGTCAGGGTCATGGTCGCCCCGCGGACGTCGTCGATCGTGAGCTTGTTGGAGCGCGCCTTCGCCACCAGTGTTTCGTACCGGTCGCGGAAGGCGGCGAAGGTCAGCTGGTCCGCGCTCTTGATGACGGGCACCACCAGGAAGCGTCCTCCCTCGGGCCGCTGCAAGTCGACCGCCAGGCCCAGGTGCACGCCGCGCGCCACGCGGTGCGGCTTGCCCTCCACACGCTCGAAGGCGACGGCCATCGACGGCACTTCCTGCACCGCGCGGACGATGGCCCAGGCGATGACATGGGTGTAGGAAAGCTTTTCGGGACGCCCAGCGGTCTGCAGCGCCTGGTTCAGCTGCTGACGCCGGCGGTCCAGCACTGCCACCGCGACCGTCCGAAAGCTGGTAGCGGTCGGAATCGCCAAGCTCTCTTCCATGTAGGTGACGAGGGTGGCGGCCGGGCCCCGCAGCGGCATGCTGCCGGCGGCCAGGCCGGGCGTGGCCGGCGCCTGGGGCGCGTCCACCGGAGCCGTCGGGGCGGACGCCTCGCCAGCTGGAGCCGCCGGGGTCACTGAGGTGGTCGATTTCTCTCGATCCTCGATCGCCTGGAGCACGTCGCGCCGGCTGACGGCTCCGCCACGGCCGGTGCCTTTCACCGATTGCAGATCGATACCGCGCGCCTCGGCTAGCAGCTGGGCACCCTCCGACACGTCGGCGGTGGGGGTGGGCGGCGGGGGTGGCGTTGCGACTGACGGGGGAGCGGCCGGAGTCGCAGTG
>DASQAY010000158.1:0-4183 GCA_035635515.1 Candidatus Eiseniibacteriota bacterium
CTACGGTATGCAGTGGACCGTGGACCAGGTGAACGCCATCGTTAAGGGCGGCCTCTGGCCGCAGGTCGCGATCTTCATCACCTGGGACGATTGGGGCGGCTGGTGGGACCACGTGACGCCGCCCCTGGTCGAGCGAGTCAAGGATGCCGTGCCGTCCTACTCGGCGGACATGACGCAATATCGCTACGGCTCGCGGGTCGGCTGCCTGGTGCTCAGCCCCTACGCCAAACCAGGATTCGTCTCGAAGACGCTGCACTCGCACGTGAGCCTCGTTAAATTCTGCGAGACGACGTTCGGGTTGCCATCGTTGAACAAGCGCACCACATCGACCGATGGCATGACGGACTGCTTCGACTTCGGCCAGACGCCCCTGCCACCGCCCAAGTAGATAGGACTCTTCCTCCCCCTTGCGGCTGAGCCACTGTTGTCAGGGTCGCGGGATTTTCCCGCGTGGGCAGGGACGGGGAGGGACCTCCTCGCGTGGCTTCGGTCTCCCTCCCCCTTGCGGGGAGGGTCGGGGAGGGGGTCTCGACGGACTGTGCTCATCTCGTGGAAGGGCACGCTCATGTCTCATCTCCTAGCCCAGGAGGGTCAGGGGTTCTAGGACCCGCCTACCAGAGGGCGCCGTTGCCCAGCAGGATGTAGAGCATCGGCCCGATCCCCCAGAAGAAGCACACAATCCCCCAGAGGACTTTCTGGGTGGTGTTGAGGTCGGTGCGTCCGGCAATGTTGATCAGGGCAAGCACGAAGGCTACCGGATGCAGGATCCAGGAAAGCAGGAGTTCGAGAACGAGCTTCATCGCAATCTAACTCTAGCTCAGACCTTGTGGGCGACCGCAACTACCCGCAGGCTGTGTTCGGTGAGCAGCTCCCCATCCCAGCCGCCGTAGAGCTGGATCACGTCGAAGCCGGCCCGTTTGGCGAGCACCGTCAGCTCGCGCCCGCTGTACAGCCGCAGGGTATGCGAGGTCTGCTCTTCGTGGCCGTCGCGAATGATGGTCCGGTCCACCTCCATCCGACGCCGGTCCCGGTCGAGCCGCCGCTGTTCGAGCACGGTCGCCTCGCCGAACGGGATCCACTCGCTCGCCTCAAAGGTGCGCATGATCCGCTCGCCGTTGAGCACCTCCAGGAGGAAGCGCCCGCCCGGTCGCAGTACGCCGGCGACGGCGCGCAGCACCATCAGGTCGTCGGCGTCGTCGGCGAAGTATCCGAAACTGGTGAAGAGGTTGACCGCGACGTCGTAGTCACCCGGAACCGGAACCGGCTGCCGCATGTCGCCCTCAACCCAGCGCACGGTCACCCCGGCGGCTGCCGCTCGCTGCGCGGCGACCTCCAGTAGATACCGCGAATGGTCGAGGCCGGTCACCTGGTAGCCTCGCCTGGCAAGCTCGATAGCGTGCCGCCCCTGGCCGCACGCCAGGTCCAGGATGCTCAGCGCCGGACGGATCTCGAGCAGGCGCTCGATGGCGTCGACCTCGCCCGGGGTCCGGTCCTGCAGCACCGGGTCATACAGATCCAGGTACGCCGGGCCGAACCAGGTGCGCCACCAGTCAGGGTGCACCCCTCCATTCAACTAGGTCAGGCAGCGCGCTGGCGTTTAGCGCCGTACATCGACCGGTCCGCGGCGTCCAGCAGCTGGTCGAGCGTGGTCCCATCGGTGGGGTACTCCGCGACGCCGACCGACACCGACGCGGCGGGCCCCAGCCCCAAAGGAGCGTGGAGCGCCTCAACGATCCGGGCACCGAAGGCCACGGCCTCGCCACGGGCGCAGCCGTTCAGCAACGCCAGGAATTCGTCCCCGCCCCAGCGCGCGGCGACGTCACCAGGGCGAGCCTGCGCGGTCAACGCCGCGGCGACCCGGCGCAGGAGGGCGTCGCCGGCCGAGTGCCCGCCGGCGTCGTTGGTCTGCTTCAGCTGGTCAACATCGAACATGGCGATGGCGAAGCCACCCTCGGGCGCGGCCAGCTTCTTGCGAAGGGCGTCCTCGAAGGCTCGGCGGTTGCCGACGCCGGTGAGGGGATCGACCCGAGCGGCGCTGGCCAGGCGCTGGATGAGCCTGGCATTGGCGATGGAGACCGCCGCCTGGTTGGCCAGGATGGTCAGCAGGCGCAGGTGGTCGGGCGTGTATTGGTGCAACCCGATCATCACCACCACCAGGACCCCCAGCAGTTGCTCCTCAAAAACGATGGGCACGGCCAGCATGGATTCATCGGTGATGGGCGTCCCCTCGACGTGCCGGGCTTTGGCGTGGCGTTCGGCGTCCCCCAGGACGGCGCCCCGCTTGGTCTCCGCCACCCAACCGGTGATCCCTTCGCCGACTTGCACCGCCAGATTGGCGGCCGTGGCGCCAGCGTACTCTTCGCGGTTGGTCGATCCCAACCAGATGCAGGTCAACGTGCGCTCGTCGTCATCGAGCAGGTTGATGCGGCACTGGTCATAGGGAACCAGGGTGACGACGGTCTCACCTATCAGCCGGCAGATTTCTGGCACGGCCGTGATCCGTCCCAACCGGGCGCTGAGGGTCTCGATAGCCTCGAGATGCTGCGCCCAGGAACGCGGCCCGGTCCAGGTGATGATGGGCGCTACGTCGGCCATCTCGCCGGCGTGGTCGGTCACCGCCACTTCTTCAGACGCCAGCACCTCGAGCAGCGTCCGGGCCACCATCGGGTCGAACTGCTGGCCCGCCTTGTTGCGCAGCTCACGGAGGATGGCCGGCCGGGTCAGCGCCTGGCGGTAGGGACGATCGCTGGCCATGGCGTGGAAGGCGTCGCAGGCGTGGATGATGCGGGCCTCGATGGGAATCTCCTCACCTTTGAGCCCATCCGGGTAGCCCGTCCCATCCCAGCGTTCGTGTTCCGCCCGCACCACCCGGCGGACCGGAGCCAGGAACGGCACCGAGGCGATAATGCGCTCGCCGATCACCGGGTGCTCCTTCATAATCTGCATCTCGTCTGGGGTCAACGGCCCCGGCTTGTTCAGGATGTGCCCCGGCATCCCGATCTTGCCGATGTCGTGGAGGTAGGCGGCGTACTCGAGAAAGCGCAGCCGTTCCGCATCCAGCCCGAGTCGGCGGCCGACCGCCAGGGCCAGCGCCGCCGTTTCGCGGGAGTGCGCTTCCGTGTAACGATCCTTGGCATCGAGCGCCGACGCCAGGGCCCCGATGGTGGCGACATAACTGTTTTCGAGCTCGTCGCGGCGGTGCTCGGCCAGCTCAGTTTCACGGGTAAGCGCGCGCCGGAGGCGATCCGGAATGTAGGCGAACAGGGCCAGGAGCACGACCAGCATGACCAGCTTTCGGGCATAGGGCCAGTCCCAGCCCTGCAGGAGCGGTAGGGAGGTCCCGATGAGGGCCAGGGCTGCGGCGAGGACGGTGAAGCGGAACTCGAGCAGGGTGGCCATGAAGACCACCAGAAGCGGGAACACGATGAGCACGGGCGACTGCGTGCCGCCGGTGAGAAACAGACTCAGCGTCAGGGCACCAATGCCAGGCACGACGACCCACATGTAGCGGCTTATGGCAATCCGCTGCCAGGGCAGCACCCAGGTCACCGCCGCCCCGATCAGGCCAACCGCGGTGGTCACCCACAGCCCCCGATAGTCGATCGGCATCCGTGGCCCCAGGTAGGCAGCCAGCAGCTCGGCCGCCGGCACGGCCAGGAAGGCCGCGGCTGCCAACCGGAACATATCCCGGCGGAGGGTCTGGGAGCCAGGGACCGGAGGCATCGCTGGCAGGTACAACGCGGGCGCCGGAGGCATCCGGCATCGGCATTTCTGCGAACATCGCAACCGAATGATCTGGTTGTTCGTGTCGGCTGCCCAGATCCGAGACGGGAGGCTGACCATCGACGGTCCCAAGGGTCGCCATCTGGCCCGGGTGCGACGAGTCAGGCCCGGTGAGGCGGGCGTCGCCATATCCGACGGCCAGGAACACGTCTTCAGCGTGGTCAGCGTGGAGGGCTCAACCGTGCGCGCACGCCTAACCGAGAGCCGGCCCAACCGGACCGAGCTGGGGCACGACTTGGTCCTGCTTCAGGCAGTCCTGCCCAGCGCCGATTTCGATGCGGTCCTGGAGGCCGGGACCGAGGTGGGTGTGACCCGGTTCGTCCCCCTCCAGGCCGAGCGGTCGGTGGCCCGTCCGCACGCCGACCGTCGCGATCGCTGGCGGGCCGTCGTCGAAGCCGCG
>DASQAY010000159.1:0-12787 GCA_035635515.1 Candidatus Eiseniibacteriota bacterium
GACCAGGATGACCGTGAGGTTCGAGGGCCCCAGCGCCACCAGCGCCAGCAGGCCGACGATCACCACCGGGACCGCCAGGAACGCATCCACCGCCCGCATGAGCACGTCGTCCACGAGGCCGCGGAAGAATCCCGCGATCAAGCCGATGGACGTGCCCAGGACGGTCCCGACCAGGGTGGCCAGCGGGGCCACCGTCAGGATGCCGCGCGCCCCGACGATGACCCGCGAGAAGACGTCTCGCCCCAGGTTGTCGGTCCCGAACCAGTGGGCCGGTGAGGGGGGCGTCAGTCCGTGCAGGATGTCCGGCTGAAAAGGATCATGCGGCACCGCCAGCCGGCCGAAGATGGCGCTGAGCGCCCAGAAGAGCACGATCACGCTCCCCACCAGGAACGTGGGTGACCGCCAGAGCAGCCCCAGCCGCTCGCCGCGGGCCGAGACCCGAGGGGAGCTGATGACCTGGTCGATGGTTACGGCGGCCATGGCTTCCCGGTTCAGTCCGCGCCGCCGTAGCGGATGAGCGGATTGAGCAGGGAATAGGTGATATCCGCGACCAGGGTGGCGATCAGATACACGGCGCCGATCACCATGACGCCGGCCTGCAGTAGCGGGAAGTCCTTTTTCTGCGCGGCCAGGAACAGCAGCTGCCCGATGCCCTGGTAGTTGAACATGAACTCGATCACCACCAGGCCGCCGATCAGGTACCCGGTCTGGGTGGCGACCACGGCGATGGTGGGCAGCAGCGCGTTGCGCAGGACGTGCCGGCGAATCACGGTGCCGTACGACAACCCTTTGAGGACGGCGGTGCGCGTGTAGTCGGCGTCCAGCGCCTCGATCATCCCGGCCCGGGTGATGCGCGCGATGTAGCCGAACAGGACGAGGACCAGCGGAATCGCGGGCAGGATCAGGTACCCGAACTGCACCGGGACGCTGCTGCCGTCGGGGGCGGTCGCGGTGATGGGCAGCAGCCTCAGGGCGACGCCGATGATCAGGATGGCCAGGATGGCGAACACGAACTCCGGCACCGCGGTCGCCGAGATCCCGGCGATGGTGATCAGCCGGTCCAGGAAGCGGTCCCGATTGAGGGCCGCCACGATGCCGCCCAAAACGCCCAGCGGGACGACTAGCAGAAACGCCACCAGCCCCAGCTTCAACGAATTGCCCAGCGCCCGTGTCAACATGGAGACCACCGGATCGCCGAACGCGATCGAGTTGCCCAGGTCTCCCCGGAGCGCGTGGGTCAGCCAGGACCAGTACTGGACCAGGATCGGCCGGTCGGTCCCCAGCTGGTGGTTGAACACGGCCACCGCCCGCGGGTCCGCGAAGGGTCCGAGGATGCGCCGGCCGACATCCCCGGGCAGGACGTTGGCGCCCACGAACACGATGATGGAAAGCAGCCACAGGGTGACCAGCGCCAGGCCAATCCGTCGCGCCAGGAAGCGGGCCACGGGCGAACGCTCAGCTGGTCGAGCGTGTCACGATTTGCTCCCTGCCGCCTTCATGTTGATGTGTCCCATGGCGGTCGGCTCCACGCCGGACACCGTGTTCTTGGTGGCCGACATGTGGTAGTAGAAGTAGGGGAAGATGATCGGGGTCTGGTCGAGCAGCAGCGTCTCGATCTGGCCGGCCAGCTTCTTCTGGGCCGGCACGTCCGAGGCCGACACGTACTGCTTCACCAGGTCGTCATAGGCGCTGTTCGCGAAGTGGGCGGCATTCCAGGTGCCCTTGCTGGTCAGGGGCGCGGTCAGGAACACGTTGGGCACGCCGCGGTGGCCGTAGTCGGTGATCCCAAGCTCTGAGTCGAGCCAGTACTTGCTGTAGTACGTGTCGGGGTCGAGCACCTGCAGGGCGACATTGACGCCGATCTGCTGCGCGGCGCTCTTGACCAACGCCGCCAGGTCCGGGATCTCGTAGCTGTTCCAGGTGTACAAGGTGGTCGAGAACCCGCTGGACTTGCCGGCGTCCGACATGAGTTGCTTGGCCTTGGCGACGTCCAGGGCACGCTGCGCCACCGACGTGTCGGTGAACGGAAAGACGGGGGCGAAGGGCGAATCGTTCCCAATGTCGCCTTTGCCCTTGAGCAGGCCCGTGACCAGGTCCGACCGGTTGACCACCAGCGCCATTGCCTGTCGCACCCGCTTGTCGGTGAAGGCCCCCTTGTCGGTGCGCATATGGATCTGCCTGTGCGCGGTGGACCGCAGTCCGATGGCGATCACATTCGGATTATTGAGGAGCGGCTGACCGGCCCCGATCGGGAACTGGCTGATCACGTCCGAGGTGCCGCTGGTCAGCGACAGGATCCGCGGCTGGTCCTCCGCGTAAAACGTCATGTCGAGGCTGTCCAGGTTGGGTGCCCCGCTGTCCCAGTAGCTGGCGTTCTTGGCAAAGGAAACGCCCTTGCCGGTGGTGAAGCTGGTCTTCTTCCAGGGGCCGGTGCCGAGGAAGCTGTCCTCGTACTTCTTGGAGTAGTCATAGCTGGCCGGCAAGATGATGACGTTGTAGTTGTCGGAGCTGATCAGGTACGGGAAGCTGCCATTGGGGGCGTCCAGGTGGAATTCCACGGTGGTGTCGTCTTTGGCGACCGCCCCACCCTTGGAGAGCACGCCACTCAGGGCGGAGAGGGCGTTGGACTTGTTCCCCGGGTCGGCATGCGTGTTCATCGTCGCCGCCACATCTTTGGCGGTCAGCGCCGTCCCGTCGTTGAACTTGACGCCCGACCGGATGGTGAAGGTCCAGACGGACCCGTCCGAGTTGGAGCTCCACTTGGTCGCCAGCACCGGCCTCAGCTTGAGGTCTTTGTCCGACCACACCAGGTATTCCCCGGCTTGACCCAGGACGGCCAGCCCGCCCTCGTCGGCCACGCTCAGGGGATCGATTTTGCCGGCCGGCGCGATGACCGCGACGATCAGCTTGCCGCCCTTCTTGAGGCCGGTCGCCGGCGGCGTCGTGGTCCCCGTCCCGCAGGCGGCCAGGAAGGCCCCGATCGAGGTCAGGCCCATCCCCAGAACGGTGGACCGCCGGACAAACTCCCGGCGCGACATACGGCCGGCGAAGAACTCGTCCATGACGTGGTTCTCCAGCTCCGACTGCTGCCGCCTGATCGAGTCAATGCGCTGCTGGTCTCTGTCCATCGTCCCCTTCCTTTGGTGTGGCTTCGAACTGCCGCCGTGGCAAACGCCTGCCCAGGCGTTCCTCCTATGGGCCGTAGCGTCAATGTATGGCACAGCCCAGCGCGGAATGTCAAGTCTAAACGCCCTTGACGCCACGCGTGGCGACCACCCAGAATGTTCCCCACGAGGAATGGGGTTCCGCCGGTGAAACTCGCCAACCCAATTAGCATGGCCAGCGGTCTCTACATCGACGGTCGCTGGTTGGACCCCGAGGGTGCCGGCCGCCTGGAGGTCCACGACCCCGCCACCGGCGAGCCGGTCGGCCACGTGGTGTCGGCCAGCGCGGACATGGCGCGCGCCGCGGTGGGCGCGGCGGCACGTGCGTTTCCCACCTGGAGCGGACTGGCTCCCGACGAACGATCCCAGGTCCTGCGGCGCGCCTATGACCTGGTGGTGCGGCGCGCCGACGAGCTGGCTCGCATCCTGACCCTCGAGCACGGCAAACCCGTTGACGAGGCGAGAGGCGAAGTGCTCTGGGGAGCGGATTTTCTGCTGTGGTACGCGGAGGAGATTCGCCGCCCCTGGGGCGAGATCCTGGCCAGCAACGGCCCCAACCAGCGCCTCTACGTCCGCCGCCGGCCGCGAGGCGTGGTGGTCTGCATCACGCCCTGGAACTTCCCCAGCAGCATGATCCTCCGAAAGATCGCGCCGGCCACCGCGGCAGGCAACACTGTCGTGCTTAAACCGGCTGAGCAAACCCCGATCTCGGCGACGGCCCTGTTCGAGATTTTCGACGAGGCCGGCTTCCCGCCCGGGGTGGTGAACCTGGTTTGTGGCGACCCGGTCGTCATCGGCGAGGCGCTGACCACGGCGCCGCAGGTGCGCCAGATCAGCTTTACCGGGTCGGTCGAGGTGGGCAAGCTCCTGATGGAACGAGCGGCTCGCACCGTGACCAAGATCAGCCTGGAGCTGGGGGGACACGCCCCCGCCATCGTCTTCGATGACGCCGACCTGGACGTCGCCGCCACCAAGATTGGCTTCTCCAAGTTCCAGGGTGGGGGTCAGTCCTGCATCGCGGCCAACCGGCTGTTCGTCCAGGAGGCGATCGCCGATGACTTCGCCGGCCGCCTCGCCGAGCGCGCGCAGTCGCTGCGCGTCGGCCACGGCCTCGAGCCGGGCGTGTCCGTCGGACCGCTGATCGATGCCGCCGCCGTGCACCGAGTCCGGGCGCAGGTGGTGGATGCGGTCGGCCGCGGCGCCCGGGTCCTGACCGGTGGTGACACCCCGGCCGGCCTCGACCCGCAGCGGTTCTTTGCCCCCACCATCCTGGCCGGCGTGCCGCCGGCCGCCACCATCGCCCGGGAGGAGACCTTTGGACCCGTCGCTCCGCTGATTCCCTTCCGCACGGAGGGCGACGCCATCCGGCTGGCCAACAGCACGCCTTACGGGCTGGCGGCGTACGTCTTCACCCGCGACCTGGGCCGCGCCCACCGGGTGAGCGAGGCGCTGGACTTCGGGATGGTGGCCGTGAACGACGGCGCCCTGGGCTGGGTGCAGGCTCCCTTCGGCGGAATCAAGGAATCGGGAGACGGCCGCGAGGGCGGCCGGCTCGGGCTCGAAGAATACCTCGATGTCCAATACATCAGCCTCAACTTCTAAACGGTCACCCGCAGCTGACTCTCCCTCCCCCTTGCGGGGAGGGTTGGGGAGGGGGTCTCGTCAGTCTGGGCATGTCAACGGCCGCCGGTCGCCCGGGATCCACACGGCTGTCTCCGTGCTGGAGGCGCTGGTGGCGCAAGCCCCTCTGACGCTCAGTGACCTGGCCAGTTCGCTGGGCGTACCGAAGAGCTCGCTGTCCAGGGTGTGCGCCGTGCTGATCGAGCGCGGCTGGCTGGTTCGCAACCGCGAGGGGCGGTTCGACCTCGGCACGCGGGCCTTCGGCATGAGCGCCCGGGCAGCGGAGTTTCCGCTGGTGCGAGCGTTCCGGGCCAGCGCCGCAGAGCTGCTGACCGCGCACAACGAGACCACCTGCCTGGCGGTGCTGGACATGGAGGACTCGATGTTCATCGACCTGGAGGAGACCTCGCACCCGGTGCGGTTGGTCACCCAGGTGGGAAGCCGGACTCCGGCGTTTGCTTCCGCCAGCGGCCGGGTCATCCTGGCGGACCGGGCGCCCCAGGTGGTGGCGGCCCAGTACGCCGGCCGAACGCTGGTCACCCCCACCGGCCGCCGACTGCGCGGCGTCGCCGAGCTGCTCGAAATCTTGGAGCACGTGCGGGGCGACGGCTACGCCGAGAACAATGGCGAAACCGCGGACGGCCTGTACACCGTCTCGGTGCCCATTCGAAACGCCGCCAACGCAGTGCTGGCGGCGCTCACCATGTGCATTCCCACCTCGCGCATGACCCCGGCCCGCCGGGAGCGGCTGATCAAGGAAATGCTGGAGGCCGGCCAGCGTCTCTCCGCCGCGGTCCCCTGGCTAGCGGCCTGGAACGGCACCCGGGCGGAAACGCGCGAGCTGGTTCCCCGCTAACTACTTCTCTCCTTCTTCCCCCCTTGCGGAAGAACAGAGTTCTCCCTCCCCCTTGCGGGGAGGGGAGGGTGGGGGTATTCAGTGCAGGAGCCGCCCAGATGGGCTTGATCGCCGCCCCGCGGCCTGCCTTGAGGGATCGGGTTTGACTTGAGGTCTTACCGCAGCCGGGCGTTGATGCGTTGATGCAGCGCGACTTCTTCGGTCTGGAGCTGCGCCAGCCGCAGGTGCGCGTCATTGCGGGCGCGAAGCCGCCTCGCGTTCTGGGCTGACGGACGCACAAAGAGGTGAGCCATCAGGAGAGGGGATACCGCCAGCACGGATAGGGCGATAGATACCACACTCCCAATTTATCGCGGGCGTACGGTTTCAGCGTGACGCAGCGGTCACAACTCAGACACCAACTCGACGCCTTACGAATCGGCTTTCCGAACTCGACGATTACGTCAGCGAACGTGCCGCAGGCGGCCTTCCTTAACCCGCGGCGGACTCCTCGCCGCGCGGAGCGGAGGCCAACCACGCCGTGTGCGCGCTGGCGACCACCTCCGACTTTCGCCGGATGTCGTCGTAATCCGAATCGTCGACCGGGACAAAGCGCTCGATCAGTCCCTCGGCCAGCCGCTCGCGACCGCCGTCTTCGCCGCTCAGGCCAACGAGGGCATCGCGGATGGCGGTCTGGACGTCGGCCGCGAGTTTGCTGGACACCACCACCGGGGGGATGGTCGATGGGCCCAGCACCTGGATTACCCGAATCTCGGACGCCAGCGCGGGGCGGCGCTTCAATTCGACGCCCAGCACGTGGGAGTCAATCGCCGAGGCATCGACCTTGCCGGCCAGCACGGCCTGGATCGACGCCAGGTGCGATCCCGAGTACATCACCCGTCCAAAGAACCGCTCCGTCTCCCCCAGCTGGAGGAGGTGGTAGCGGGTCAGGACACAGCCGGAGAACGACGTCGGCTGGGTGTGCGCCCACACCCGATCACGGAGGTCCGGGAACTTGGTGACCGGCCCGTTCCGCCGGACGATCACGTCCGAGAAGTAGATCGGCCGGCCATCGTACCGATGCTGGTTGACAACGGGGGCGGCGATGGCGCGGACCGGTGAGTCGGGAAGCGCGGCCAGCCGCACGTAGGGCAACCCGCAGAGGAAGGCGACGTCAACCCCTCCGCCCACCAGCGCTTCCTCGTCGGCCGTCTTCGCCAGCACCCCACCACGCCCGAGCAGCGTCCCCACCCGCTCGGCCACATAGGCGTAGGCCGGCGTCAGGTTGGGCGCCAGGAAGTTGGCGAAGACGAGCGCCGGCGGGGTCACGACTTCGCGGAGTATGGCAGATTGTTTGCCCCGTCCAAGGCGGCTTGGCGCGAAAATCCTTGCAAAAACACAACGGACCGTGGGATACTTCGGCACACCATCGACGCCAGTACCACGAGCGACCGCGGCTCGGCGGCCGGACCGATCATCGAGAATCCGCTCCACGGCGAGCGGGTCAGGTTCCTCAAGACGGTTCCGGAAACGGATGGTGAGCTGCTGCAGTACGAGTCCTGGCTTGCCCCCCAGGGCAGTGTGGGCGTCCCCCACGTCCATCCCGTCCAGGAGTCCCGGTTCCTGGTGCTGTCGGGACGGGCCAGCTTCATGGTGGACGGCCACAGTCTCGAACTCGGACCTGGCGAGACCCTGACGGTCGGACCGCGCACCCCTCACTACCTCTGGAATGCGGGCGACACGGAAGCCCACCTGGTCATCGAGTTTCGCCCGGGGCTCCTCAAGCAGGAGTACTTCGAGACCTCGTTCGGCCTGGCCCGCGACGGGCGGCTTAACCTGAGTGGGATCCGCAACGTGCTGCAGTACGCGGTGCTGACCGCCGCCTACCGCCATGAGAGCCGTCCCTTGAACCAGTCGCGACGGGCCCAGGCGGCTCTCATCTGCCTCGCCCCGCTGGGCTGGCTGCTCGGGTACCGGGCCCACTACGCGCGCTACTGCACGCGCCCGGCCGACTGACCGACCCACTACAGTAACCGGGTGTCAGAGGCTCGCCAGGATCTCGTCATCGTCGGCGGCGGGATCATGGGCCTGTTCACGGCCTACTACGCGTCCCGTGCCGGGTCGACCGTCACCATTCTGGAGCGGTCGCGCATCGGTGATCCGCAAACGGCCTCCTTCTGCCTGACGCGCTCCATCCGCAATGACTACCTCGACCCCCTCTACGCCCGGCTCGCCTACGCGGCCCGCCAGCTGTGGCTCGACCTGCAGGCCGAGTCCGGCGAGCACTTCGTGATCGACTGCGGCTGTCTGAACCTGGCCAGGGAACGGGTGACACCCGACCTGGGCCGGACCTACGCCGAGCAAAGTTTCCACATTCTCACCGGCCTCGGACTCAAAGCCGAAGCGTTCGACCGGGACGGCCTTCAGCGGCGGTTTCCCCAGTTCGACGCGGACCTGGGCCGCCTGGATGTGGAGGCCGGCTACCTCCTGGTCCCCGCCATCACCCGGGCGCTCCGTTCGGCGCTCGGCAAGCAGAAGGTCACCATCGTGGAAGCGGTCAAGGTAGAGGCCATCGCAGAGCGCGACGGTCGCGTCCGCGTTGCCACCAGCCAGGGCGCCTGGGACGCGCGGTCGCTGGTCCTGACGGCGGGCCTGGGGACCAATGACCTGCTGGCGCGGGTCGACGGCTGCGACCTCGAGTTCCCCCTCCGACCGGACCGGCCCAGCCAGACCAAATACCTGATTCCTCCACCGGAGCGGCGCTCGCTCTTCACCGCTCCGGCTCTACCCGTGTTCGCCTACCTGGACATCGGCGTCTACGGGCACCCCATGGTCCCCGGCGTGACGCCGGGCGTGAAGATCGGCTATTACAACCCGCCCGACGTCCGCAAAGCCGAGACCTTCATCCGCGACATCCGGGGCTTCATCGACGAATGCATGCCGTCACTGCGCGACGCGGAGGCCGTGGATGTGAAGGAGGTCGACCAGTGTTCGTATGATCTGGTGGCGGATGACCACTTCATTCTGGGGGCCTTGCCGGGCTTCTCACGCATCCTGGTCGGGGTCGGCTGGCGCGGCACCGGGTATAAGTTCGGCCCGCTGGTCGGGCGCACCCTGATGCAGCTCGCGCTGGAGGGCCGCACCGACTATGAGCTCGACGGGTTCTCCCCGGCTCGCTTTGTGAGCGCGCATGCCAGCTAAGGGCATCCTGGAGCGGCTCCAGCAGGGCGTCGTCCTGGGCGCCGAGGGCTACGTCTTCGAGCTGGAGCGTCGCGGCTACCTCAAGGCGGGCCCCTACGTCCCCGAGGTGGTCCTGGATTCCCCCAACGCGGTGAAGGAGCTGCACCGGGAGTTCCTCCGGGCCGGCGCCGAGGTGATGGTGGCCCTCACCTACTACGCGCATCGGGACAAGCTGAAGACCGTCGGTCGCGAGGGGGACCTGGAGCGCCTGAACCGGCAGGCCGTGCGACTCGCCCGGGAAGTCGCCGCCGAAGGCGATGCCCTGGTCGCCGGCAACATTTGCAACACCTGGGCGTACGACCCGAAGGACAAGGCGGCCAGCTCCCGCATCGTGCGCGCGATGTACGCCGAGCAGCTCGGCTGGGCAGCCGACGAGGGCGTCGACTTTGTCATCGCCGAGACCAACGACTACCTGGGCGAAGCGCTGATCGGCCTCGAGGTCATCAAGGACCTCGGATTGCCCGCCATGGTCACCCTGGCCTCCACCCATCCAGGAGAAACCTGGGACGGCTACGACTACGTGGAAGCCTGCAAGATCCTGGCCGATCACGGCGCGGACATCGTGGGGCTCAACTGCGACCGCGGGCCAGCCACGATGCTGCCGATCATCGAGCGGCTGCGGGCGACCGTCCCCGGCTACATCGCCGCCCAACCGGTTCCCTACCGGACGACGCCGGCCACCCCAACCTTCGAGACGCTGCGCGCCGACGGCAGCGGCCGCGCCTTCCCTCTGGCGTTGGAGCCCTTCCTCTGTACTCGATTCGAGATGGCTGACTTCGCCCGGCAGGCGAAGGACCTGGGTGTCAACTACATCGGAATTTGTTGTGGCGGCGCGCCCCACTATGTCCGGGCGATGGCGGAAGCGCTCGGCCGGACGGTCCCCGCCAGCCGCTACTCACCCGCCATGGAGTTGCACCCCATGCTCGGCGGCCAGGTCGAGGAGAAAGAAGCGGCTTTCCTCCCCGACTGGAAAGACTAAGTCCCTCGTTTCCCCCATTCCCTCCCGCTGGCTCAGGGGGAGGGTCAGGGAGGGGGTGTCGTTAAGAGACGGGCTTCACGACCATCATGAAGACGATGGCCAGCACGATCACGATGCTGATGATGCCGACCCGTTGGGCCTGCGACGCCAACCGCTGATAGGCCGGGGAGGACTCCCCTTCCTTCTCGAGCACCTCGATCTGGCGGTTCATCGTCCGCGAGTAGAAGCCAACCGCGACGACAATCAACAGAACGAACAGGAAGAGCGCGGAGACGATCCAGCGTCGCCACCCCCAGTCCCCGATTACCATCAGGCCGAGACCGGTCAGCAGCAGCAGGCCGTAAGCCGGGTTCGCCACCCTCCGGTCGAGAAAACTGATCCCGCGCAGGGCAAAGGATAGGTGCTCCTTTTCCATGGCGCCTCTGGCGTTCCAGACTGCATAGGTGATGTTGGTGCCAACGGCCGTGATCGCCAGCAGCACGTGGATGTACTTGAGCAGGAGATACCAGGTCATAAGGTCGGTTTCACCACCATCATAAAGACAACCGCCAGGATGATCGGGAGGGTAGCCAGCCCATAGATGGCGGCCCGCGCCGCCGCCGCTTTGTAGTGCGTCGATTGCGCGCCTTCGGCCTCGATCGCCTCCACCTGGCGGGTGAGTGCGGGGGTGTAGAAAACCAGGCCCACGATTAGCAGGGCCACGTAGAGGATGATCGCCGCTGAGACCCAGTGCCGCTGGAGCCCCCAGTGGCCGATCGCCTGCAGGGAAAGGCCGGTCAGCAGCAACAGGAGGTAACAGGGATTCGCCACGCGGTCATCGATGAACTTGATGCCGCGCAGGACGAAGCCCTCGTGTTCTGGCGCCCGGCTCGCGATGGCGCCCTGCCAGATCCCGTAGGTCAGGTTCGAGCCCACCGCCGCCATGGCCAGCAGCACGTGGACGTACTTGAGCAGGCTGTACCAGCTCACCCCCACCCTCCAGCTCTTTGCCTCGCTAGAATAGCCGCCGGGTTGCGCGAGTACCACTTTCGAACCGACTGGGCCTTCAAGGCGCCACTGAGCACGGTCTGGGCCGTCGTGCTCGACGTCGAACACTATCCGGGCTGGTGGCCGAACTTCCGCCGGGTCAAGGTGGTTCGTGGCGACGGAAAATCCCCAGGCTCAGTGATTGAATGCGAAGTGCGCGGCTCACTGCCCTACAGCCTGAACTACGCGCTCGAGGTAATGAAGTCCGACCCTATGCGGTCAATCGATCTGCGATCTACGGGGGACCTGGTGGGGACCGGCCGCTGGGAGTTCGCGGAACGGGCGCCTCGCGACACCCTGGCCACCTACTTCTGGGACGTAGGGACTACGAATCCAATCCTGAACCTGGTCGCGCCCCTGGCCCGCGGGTTGCTGGCCCGCAATCACGAGCAGGTCATGGCCAACGGCTACGCCGCCCTCCGACCGCACGCCGAAGGCTGAAGCCCCTAGGACGGGGTCGGCTTTCTCGTGGTCCGCTTCTTCGCCTCCTCGAAGGCATCGAGGCGTTCCTTGAGCGTCTTCTCGTAGCCGCGGTCGCTCGGGTGGTAGTAAGTGCGGTCCTTGATGGCGTCGGGGAGGTTCTGCTGGTCCACCTGCGCTTCCTCGTAATCGTGGGCGTACTTGTAGCCCTTGCCGTAGCCGATCCGCCGCATCAAAGGGGTGGGCGCGTTGCGCAGATGAAGTGGGACAGGGTCTGCCCGAGTTCGTTCGACGTCCTGCTGAACGTCCGAATAGGCGGCATACAAGGCGTTGCTCTTGGGGGCCGATGCCAGATAGACCACGCATTGAGCTAAGGCCAGGTTGGCCTCCGGCATGCCGATGAAATGCGCCGCTTGCTGCGCCGCCATCGCCTGCACCAGGGCGTTGGGGTCGGCCATGCCGATGTCCTCCGACGCGAATCGCACCAGGCGGCGCGCCACATACAGCGGATCCTCGCCCGCTTCCAGCATCCGCCCCAGCCAGTACAGCGACGCATCGGGATCGCTGCCCCGGAGGCTCTTGTGCAGGGCCGAGATGATGTTGTAGTGCTCCTCGCCGGCGCGGTCATAGAGCAGGTTCTTGCGCTGCACCGCCTCTTCAACCGCCGCCGCGGTGATAAGCCGGCGACCCTGCTTGGGTCGCACCAGCGCCACGGCGGCCTCCAGGCCGTTGATGGCGACCCGGGCGTCGCCATTGGCGAAGCGGATCAGCGCCGCCTTGGCCTCGGGCTCCAGGACGACCTGCTGCTGGCCGAGCCCGCGCTCCGGGTCACCGACGGCGCGATCCAGGATGGTCGCAATGTCCTCGTCGGTCAGCGCGTTCAGCACAAAGACCCGGGACCGTGACAGGAGCGCGGCGTTGACCTCGAACGAAGGGTTCTCGGTCGTCGCGCCGATCAGCGTGATGACGCCTTCTTCCACGTAGGGCAGCACCGCGTCCTGCTGGCCCTTGTTGAAGCGGTGGATCTCGTCGATGAAGAGGATCGTTCGCCGGTTGGCCTGGCGCCGCCGCAGCTTGGCCTCCTCGACATTCCGGCGCAGGTCCGCCACCCCGGCACTTACGGCGCTCAGCGGCACAAAGTGCGACGCGGTCGCATTGGCGATGATCCTTGCCAGCGTGGTCTTGCCCGTCCCGGGCGGTCCCCAGAAGATCATGGAGCCGACCCGGTCTTCCTCGATGGCGCGGCGCAGCTCCCGGTCGGGCCCGAGCAGATCCTGCTGCCCAACGAACGCGTCCAGCGTCCGTGGCCGCATCCGGGCCGCCAGCGGCTGGTCGGCCGCCGGTGGCGTCTCAGGTTCGGCCGGGAAGAAGGTCTCCTGCCCCACGGCCTAACAATAAGATCTAGCGGATCGGCTCGAGGATGACCACCGGGATCCGGCGCTCCGTCCGCTTCTGGTAGGCGTCGTAGCCCGGATAGATCGATGCCATCTGCTGCCAAATCCT
>DASQAY010000160.1:0-5770 GCA_035635515.1 Candidatus Eiseniibacteriota bacterium
GCTCGAACTGGCCCTCCGGGCGGCCGGCATCGGTCCCGGCGATGAAGTCATCACCCAGGCGAATACGTTTATCGCCACCGTCAGCGCCATCCAGTCAGTAGGGGCGCATCCAGTGCTGGCCGACTGCGATCCACAGGGAGCGGTGGACCCGGCCGCCGTAGCCGCCTGCATCTCACCGCGCACCGCGGCTATCATCCCGGTCCACCTGTTCGGCCGCATCGGGGACATGGAGGCCATCCTGTCCCTGGCATCGGCCCATGGACTGGTGGTGATCGAGGACGCCTGTCAGGCGCACGGCGCCGTGTGGCGAGGCCGGCGGGCGGGTAGTTTCGGAGCGGCCGCCGCCTTCAGCTTTTACCCGGCCAAGAACCTGGGCGCCTTCGGTGACGGCGGCATGCTGGTGACCGGGTCACCAGAGCTGGCCGACACCGCCCGACTGGTTCGGAACTACGGACAACGCGTGAAGTACGAACATGAGGGGACGCCCCTCAACCGCCGCCTCGACACGCTGCAGGCCGCCGTTCTTCGGGTGAAGCTGCCGCACCTCGATACCTGGAACGATGGCCGCCGGCAGCTGGCGGACCGCTATCGCGAACGGCTCGCCGACCTACCCATCGACCTGCCGCCCGCGGAGGAGGGTCGGCGTCACGTCTATCACCTGTTCGTCATCGGGGTGGACGGTCGGGACAAGCTGCGTATCGCCCTGGCCGCAGCCGGGATCGAGACCGGCATTCACTATCCCATCCCACTGCACCGCCAGCCGGTGCTGGCGACACTGGGTTACGGGGTGGGGAGCTTTCCGCAGACCGAGCGGCTGGCGGCCCGCAGCCTGTCTCTGCCCATGTATCCGGAGCTCCCCGTCGATCAGCTGGATCGGGTGGCGGCCGCGGTCCGTGACTGGGTCACGGCGCAGGCCGGCTAGGCTCGATTCGGGCGAAGCCTACTGGCAGCCAGCCGTCCCGGTTCCCTCGAGGTCGTAGATCCGGAGAGTTTCCACTCCCTGCGCGGTGGCCAATAGGTGCGCCCGCACCGCGAGCACGGCGTCGTAATCGAGATGAAGTGTGTCGGCTTCCTCCAGAAATTGCAGTCTCGACCAGCCGGCCGCGTCACGGAATTCCACCGCGGGGCGTCCGCAGGCCAGCAGTTGCGTGAAAACTGGACTCGCTCCGAGCAGCAGGGCGTGGGCGTCGACCACCACCCAGCGGGCGCCCTCCTGTCGGAGGCTCCCGATCGTTGAGTCCTGCCGACTCCGAACGAACTGGTGCGCTCGGTCGAGCCCCTGGGGGGCATCCCATTGCGGTCGGATATACAGGGCCAGCACCGGGGTGCGGGTGGCCACGATCGCTCCAGGGTGGGCGGCCAGCCAGCGGCCGGCCTGCCCGGTGCCGCTCACCTCGCGAGCCGCGCTACTTCCCGCCCAACCGGTGTAAAGACACGCGGCGCAGACGGCGAGGCCGACCGCCCATTGCCGGGACCTCGCCGTCCACAGCGTGACGGCGCGGGCCACCAGCAGGCCGGCGAAGGGGATGGCAATGACGATCGCTCGGGGGGCCTTGTCGTGAACGGCGGTGAAGAACAGCAGCGTCCCCCAAAGACTTCCGAGGGCTAATGCAGCCAGCGGCTCGAGTCGCTTCCAGCTCCAGGCGGCCGCCATCGTTCCCAGTCCGGCGGCCACCAAGATGGCCGGACCTCCGAAGTCCCAGAAGGTGCGGAAGTAGAAGTCGGGGAAAGCGAAGGGGAGAGGCGCGCCGGCGCTGGCGTGGATGAACCAGCGCTGCAGGGCGGCGGGCGGGTGGAGACCGAGGCCAGTGCCCGCGGGAATCAGGAGGTAGAGGCTCACCAGGGCTAGGGCGGGGACCAGGCACAGGGTGACCAGACGTCCCACGGGAGCCGTCGGCGGCATTCGATGCCCCGCGTACCACCATCCCAGCCACCCGAGAACAAGCAGGATGGGGAGGAGGGTTGGCAGAAAGCGATAGCTCAGGCTCAGCGCAGCCAGAAATGCGCCGAGCGTCACGATGGTGAGGAGCTTCGAGGGTCGGGCGTCCCACCAGCGGTCCAGCAGGAAGAGGGCCAGCGCCACGGCCGCGAGGCCATCCGCTTCGGCCACGATCCGGTGTCCGTAAACAATGCCGAGGGGAATCGTTCCGGCGAAGACGCCCGATACGGCGGCCGCCGGCGCGCCCCAGCGCCGCCAGGCCAGCGCCGCCAGCGCGATCACCATCACAATGCCGGCCAGGGCGCTGTACCAGGTCAGGTTTGAAGGCGAGACGCCGACGGCCTGGACGGTTCCCAGCATGAGATCGTGCCCAACCTTTCCGTCGTAGCCATAGGGGAACACCCGAAGGCGCTGGTGGAGCGCTCCGCCCCATCGCGCCGGGTGGGTGATCAGAGCGATCAGGAAACGACCGTTGGCGGCCGCCCAGCCCTCGTCGTACGCGACCGGTCCTCCGCCGGGGAGTCCTCGTACCCGAAGCGCGACGGCCAGAAGGAGCAGCGATCCAACGGCGGCCAGCTCTGCCACCCGCCTGGGATGGACCCGACCCGGCTCGGGCACCGAGCGCGCCGAAGCCGTACTGGCCAGCGGCGTCAGGACGCGGAGCTCCGCGCGCTTGGCCCCAGCGGCCGTGCCGGATGGGGCGCGCGGGAGGCTGGGTCGCATCAGGCCAGCGCGTTGGCGCCGGGCCAGCCGTTCCCCAGGATGTCCACCCGGCTGTAGACGGCCAGCCGGGTGCCGACGACGTGGAAGATGCGTCGGTCCAGGCGCGGGGAGAGCTCGGTGACGACCTGATAGATCCCGGGGTAGTAGAGGTAGTCGTCCCACACGATGGTGCCGCGGTTGGACAGCATCCGGAGGGCGGCCTCGGTGTCGGACCTGACGTAGTCGTAGCTGTGGCTGCCGTCGATGAACACCAGGTCAACCTGCCCGTAATAGGGCGAGAAATCGAACGTCGCTGAATCCCCGAACAGCTGCGTGATCTGGGCGGCTTCCGGGGTCCCGAGGAACCGTGCGCCGCGGTTCCAGGCAACGAAATATTCGGGGTCGGTGACCTGGTAGCGGAGCTGATCGACCACATCCAGACTCGGCAGATCGAGGGTGAAGACCTGCGTCGTTGGGTTGTTGTGCGCCAGCACCCAGGTGGTCTGGCCCTGGAAGGTCCCGATTTCGAAGACCGTCCGGCATTCCAGCAGCTTGCACATGGCGGCCAGCACGAGCCGGCAGTGGCGGGTGGCGTCTCCCTCGACCAGCGTCGTTTCCACCCCCAGGTCGGCCAGGTCCACATTCGTGACGTTCGGGGCCAGGAACCGCTGGAGCTCAATCCAGAGGTGTCCCAGCAGCCGGTACCTCGCCCCCTCCCCGCCGGTGATCAGCGTCCGAGCCAGCCTGGCCGAAAGCGACCCGATCAGGCGCCGGTTGTCCCACAGGCGAGGAGCCACCCGCTGGCCGTTCAGCCGGCGCGCCAGGGCGCCGGGGGTCAGGGTCAGCAGATCCCCCTGCTGGACAGGTTGGACGTTTGGGCCTGCCAGGCCTGGTCGCTGCACTAAGCCGACCATAGTTGGCGCGCTGCCCACGGCTCAAGAGGACAAACCGGCTGCCACCGGACCCGATGTCCCAGCCCCATCTCCGGGCAGGCAGAAAGTCAGGGGCGTCCCAGCCAATCAGGACATCGGTGCCGGGATAGGAGACTGTCCCAGGCCATTCGGGACTGGCACGCTGTGTCCGCAGGTATTGTTGCCCATTCCGGGAGCGGGTGACCAGCCCTAGCCTTGAGAGTGAACGCAGTTTTCACCAGTTGTGAGGTACTCCACTGTATGAACGCGCATCCGATCGCCGTTATTGGCGCCGGCCCCTACGGGCTATCGGTGGCCGCTCACCTGAAAGGCGCGGATCTGCCGACCCTGGTCTTTGGCAAGCCCATGGAGTTCTGGCAGGGCATGCCGCATGGGATGAAGCTCCGGTCGGCATGGAGCGCGAGCAGCCTCTCGGCGCCGGACGGGGCCTACAACCTGGACAGCTACCGAAGCGCCCTCGGGGCGCCGCAGCAGCTGCCGATTCCGCTCCCGTTCTTCATCGACTACGGCCTCTGGTTCCAGCGTCACGCCGTCCCGGACGTGGACCCCACCTACGTCGAGTCGGTCGCCGTCGACGGGGGCGGCTTTCGAGTCGGGCTGGTCGACGGTCGCACCGTCCCGGCGAACCGGGTCGTGGTGGCAGCCGGCATCGACCGATATGCGCATGTGCCAGCGTTCGCCAGCGGTCTTCCCGAATCGGTCGCCTCGCACACTCGGGCTCCCCATGACTTCAGTCTTTTTCGCGGGGCGACGGTCGCGGTTGTCGGGGGCGGGCAGAGCGCCATTGAGTCGGCCGCCCTGTTGAACGAAGCCGGCGCCCAGGTGGAGCTCATTGCCCGCGGACCGATCCGATGGCTCAAGCTGCACGACTATCGCGGTCCGGGCCGGCGGCTGCTCTATGCCCCCAGTGACGTGGGTCCTCCAGGGCTGAACTGGCTGCTGCATTTCCCGCTCGTGTTTCGCCGATTCCCGGTGCGGACTCGGAAGGCTATCACCCGGCGAGCCGTCCGCCCAGCCGGAGCGCGCTGGCTCATCGACCGGGTGGTTGGTCAGGTGCGAATCACCACCCAGTCGGAGGTGGTCCACGCCAGCCATGAGCCCCCGGGCGTCTGTCTCCAGCTGAGCGACGGCTCCACCCGCCTGGTCGACCATCTCTTCCTGGCAACCGGCTACCGTCCCAACGTGCAGAAGCTCCCCTTCATTCCGCCCTCGCTGGCCGGGCACATCCGCCAGCGCGACGGATTCCCGGTCTTGAACCGGTGGCTGGAGTCTTCGGTCCCGGGCCTGCACTTCGTGGGCGGGCTCGCCGACCATAGCTACGGGCCCATCTGCCGCTTTGTGTCGGGCGCCGATGTCGCCGCCCGCCAGGTCACGGCCTACGCCGCACGCACGCCCGCCGGGTGATCCCCCGGGACGGCGTCGGCGCCGTAGTGGTGGGTGGTGATTACCAGGGCCTGGGGATTGTCCGCAGCCTCGGCCGCCACGGCATTCCGGTCTGCGTCATCGATGACGAACTCTCGATTTCGCGACACTCGCGCTACACCACCCACGCCGTGCACGTTGAGAGCTTGCGTGACCAGGAGCGCACGGTCGAGCAATTGGTCGACATCGGGAACCGGCTCCATCTCGACGGTTGGGTCCTGTACCCGACCCGCGAGGAGACGGTGGCCGCCATCGCCCGCCACCGGGACAGGCTGACAGACCAGTTTCGCGTTCCCACTCCGGGCTGGGAGACCGTCAAGTGGGCCTGGGACAAGCGCAACACCTACCAGCTAGCGAAGCAATTGGGAATCCCGATTCCGCGGACCTGGTATCCGAGGACCCTGGCCGAGCTCCGCGACATCGATGGGGATCCACCGCTCGCCATCAAGCCCGCGATCAAGGAACACTTCCTCTATCGGACCCGAGCCAAGGCCTGGAAGGCCAGAACCCGGGTGGAGCTCGAAGAGCTGTTCCAGCGCGCGACGACGGTCGTCGGCCCGGGCGAGGTGATGGTCCAGGAGTTCGTCCCGGGCAACGGGTCGCAACAGTTTGCGTGTTGCGTCTTCTTCAAGGGCGGCCAGGCGGTTGGTCAGATGGTCGTCCGGCGGCTGAGGCAGCACCCGGCCGAGTTCGGCCGTGCCAGCACGTTTGTCGAGACCACCGACGTCCCGCGGCTGGAACACCTTTCGGAGCGGCTCCTCCGGGCTGTCGACTA
>DASQAY010000161.1:0-4345 GCA_035635515.1 Candidatus Eiseniibacteriota bacterium
CCGACAAAGCGGCCCGGGCGTTGGACAAGGCTGCCGATAAGGCGGCCAAGACCACGGGGGACGCCCACGGCGACGCCGTCAGTGCGGTCGCTCGAAACGATGAGGCCACCACGGCGCATACGACCGGCGCCCAGAAAGTGAATCACGGCGGCGCGGTCAGCGCAGCGGCCCACGCGGGCAAATAACGATCGACGCATAACGATCAACACGTAACAATCGAGCGATAAACGAACGGCGGCTACCCCAGCCGCCGTTCTTCTTTTTCACGGAGCCGCTCCAGGTCACTGCACTGCTGGATCAGGCCGGGGCGTTTAATGTCCCTTGGGGAATCTTTTCGAGGGGAGGCGATCGTAATGCGAGTAACGAAGTCGATCATGCTCGGTATTGCGGCGACATTCATCTTGGGAACCGGCATCATTTCGGCCGCAGCGGCGAACGGCACACAGGGCGCCCACGGCGCCGCGGTGAGCGCTGTCGCCAAGACCCAGGGCGTGAAGATTAGTGCGCTGGCCAAGACCCACCCAGGTGGCGCCGCGGTGAGCGCGCAAGCCAAACTGCACGGCGCGGCGGTTCGTCTGGTCGCCCGCAAGCCGTAGGCGGGGAATCACTCGGTCGTAGGAAGGAAGAAGGAACGGCGGCTACCCCAGCCGCCGTTCTTCTTTTTCACCGAGCCGCTCCACGTCGCTGCACTCCTGCATCAGGCCGGCGGGTTTAATGTCCCCTGGGGAATCCTTTTCTCGGGGAGGCGATCGTAATGCGAGTGACGAAGTCGATCGTGCTCGGCATTGCGGCGGCATCTATCCTCGCGTCTGGTCTCATCTCAGCCGGCGCGGCCGATCGTCCGCATCCGACCAACCATGGTGCCTTGGTGAGCGCGGTCGCCAAGGTCAAGACCAACGTTGGTGCCCACACCACGGGGACGTCGGGAACGCACGCGCAGTCGAACCACGGTGGGGCGGTGAGTAAAGCCGCCCACACCAAGGGCACACCGATCCCGATCATTCAGTAGGCGTCTTAGACCGGTACAAAAGGGACGGCGGCCACCCCAGCCGCCGTCCTTCGTTAGCCTCAGGTCTCCCTCCGGTTTGTCGGGAGCCAACTGTTGAGGTGCATGGACCAATTCATGTGCTTGCGTGCCCGCGGCAACGTGGGTAGGGGAGGGGGTCTCGAAGGCCGCTGCTCCTACTCGAGTGGCCGGTACCGGCTCACCCGGCGCCGGATTTCATCGAGCACCTGCCGCACCCGCGCGTCATCCGTTCCGGTGGCGCGGATGATCAGCCGGCCCAGTTCGGTCTGCGGGTACGATCCCAGCGACACATCGGGATACTCGCTCTCCAGCGCCAGCATGGCCGGGGCGAACGCACTTTCTGGGGCCAGCCGGTAGTGCAGTTCGCCGACGGCGGGCGGGCTGCCGTCGCGCAAGTAGCCGGGCTCGATCCAGTGTTGGAACAGTGACCGCAGCTCGGGCGGCACGCCCGGCATGGCGAAGAGGAAGCGATCGGAGCCCAGGGGGTACGCAATCCCGGGGGCCATCCCGGGACCGTTGCCCAGGATCACGCTCCCCTCGGGGACCATCGCCATCTTGCGGTTGCCGGCATTGAGCTCGGCGGTCCCGCGAAGCTTGGCCATCCCTCGACTGAACATGAGGTTCTGCATCGCGGCACCGGTCGCCTGGTCGTACACCAATGGCCGCTCCAGGGCCCGGGCCAGCGCCTGGAAAGTCCGGTCGTCCGGCGTGGGTCCCAACCCGCCGCAGACAAATATCCGGACCAGCTCGGGTCTGGCCATGTGGTCGCGGACCGCGGCCACAATGTCTGCCTCCACATCTCCCACTACCTCGATGCGCTTGACCGGGTAGCCGAGGGAGAACAGCTGGCCGGCGAGCCAGTTGGAGTTGGTATCGACCGTGAAGCCGCGGAGCAGTTCGTCACCAACGGCCACGATGCTGGAGGACGGCATGGATGAATGGTGCCACGGCGCTGGCCGTAACATATGCTGGCCACATGCCCAGGTCCGCCTACGAGCGAAGCAAGTCGGTGGAGACGATAGCCTGGCAGGAGCACCCCCTGGCCCGCAGCCTGGCGCTGCGGCTGCTCGACGAATCGTCCGGCGGATCGCGGCAGGCAATAGGCCAGGTCCTGCTCGACGTGCTCGACGACGCGGCCGGACTGCCGCCCTGCAAGCTCACGGTGGCCGACCGTCCGCAGCGGCACCGGAAGCGGGAGGGCCGCCTGGAAATGAAGACCTACGGGTACTACCGCTGCGACTGGGACGCCGGCGAGGCCCGTCGCGGCTCGATCCGCATTTACAACCTGACGGCCATCCGCCAGCAGATCCTGAGCCCCAAGGTCTTCCTGGAGACGCTGCTGCACGAGTGGGTCCACCACTACGACTTTGCCGGGTTGCGGCTGGACCGTTCCCCGCACACATCGGGATTCTTCGCCCGGATTCGGGCCGTGGCCGAAACCCTGGGGGTGGGCTTCGTGGCCCCGCCCAAACGTGAGGCCTCGATTGGCCCGCTCCGGCGGGTCGACGACGTCGTTTCGCCGGGACCCAGTCGCCTCCGTCCCGGCGGAACCGACCCCCCGAAGTGGATCCGGGATCAGATCGCGGCGTTGTTTGGAAGAAAAGAGCCGTGATCGGTTCGCTGACCGTGTCGACGGTGCTCGCCATCGTGACGGTAGCCGCTCTGCTCGCCCTGGGCTACGGCGGGCTGCTCACCCGGTGGGTCCTGGCGCAGCCGGCGGGGAGCGAGCGGATGGCTCGGATCGCGGCGGCCATCCAGGAGGGCGCGGCCGCCTACCTGAACCGGCAGTACCGCACGCTAGCCATCATCGGTGTCCTCCTGGCGCTGGTCATTACCGTCACCATCAACTGGCAAACCGGTTTGCTCTATGTGGTCGGCGCGGTCTGCTCGGCGCTGGCCGGCTATGTGGGGATGAACGTCTCGGTGCGCGCCAACGTGCGCACGGCCCAGGCGGCCAGCAAGGGGCTGGATACCGCCCTGCGGCTGGCGTTCCGCGGAGGCGCCGTCACCGGTCTCTTCGTGGTCGGCCTGGGCCTGCTGGGCGTGACCGTGTCCTACTGGGTGTTCCACAAGCCGCAGGCGCTGATCGGCCTGGGCTTCGGGGCCAGCCTGATCAGCGTGTTCGCCCGCCTCGGCGGCGGGATCTTCACCAAGGCCGCCGACGTGGGGGCGGACCTGGTCGGCAAGCTGGAGGCCGGCATTCCGGAAGACGACCCGCGCAACCCGGCCGTCATTGCCGACAACGTGGGGGACAACGTTGGCGACTGCGCCGGGATGGCGGCCGACCTGTTCGAGACCTACGCCGTCACGGCGATCGCGGCCATGCTGCTGGGCAGCCTCCTGTATCCGGGACAGGTCACCTTCGTGATCTACCCGCTGGTGCTGGGCGCCATCTCGATCGTGGCCTCCGTCATCGGGACGTTCTTCGTTCGGCTCGGGAACGCGAAGTGGATCATGGGCGCTCTCTACAAGGGCCTGGGGGTGAGTGCGGTCCTGGCCCTGGCGGGCTTCCTGACCGTCACCCTCCTGATGGGCCTCACCGTCACCCTGTTCTGGGCCGGCGTGGTGGGAGTCCTGGTCACCCTGGCCATCGTGGCGATCACCGAGTTCTTCACCAGCGAGCAGTTTCCCCCGGTCCGCCTGATCGCCCGAGCGTCCACCACGGGCCATGCCACGAACATCATTGCCGGCCAGGCGATCGGGATGCTCAGCACCGCGCCGCCGGTGGTGGTGATCGGGGCGGGGATCCTGGCCGCCTACTTCCTGAACCAGAACCTGGGTGGCGTGGCGGGCTCGGGCCTGTATGGGGTGGCGATCGCCGCCATGGCCATGCTCTCCATGACCGGGATCATCGTGGCCATCGATGCCTACGGGCCGATTACGGACAACGCCGGAGGCATTGCCGAGATGGCCAAGCTCCCCGCCAGCGTCCGGGCGGTGACCGATCCGCTGGACGCGGTCGGCAACACCACCAAGGCCGTTACCAAGGGGTACGCGATCGGATCGGCCGGTCTGGCGGCCCTGGTGCTGTTCGCCTCCTACACCGAGGAGGTCAGCAAAGCGGTACCCGGACACGGGGGCCCGCTCAGATTCGACCTCACCAATCCGCTGGTGATCGTGGGCCTCTTCCTGGGAGGGATCCTGCCGTTCCTGTTTGGTTCCTTGAGCATGCTGGCTGTGGGTCGGGCGGCCGGCCAGGTGGTGGTCGAGGTACGCCGCCAGTTCCGCGAGATCAAGGGCCTGATGGAGGGGACGGAGGTGCCGGAGTACGGGCGGGCGGTGGACCTGGTGACGCGGGCGGCCCAGCGCGAGATGATC
>DASQAY010000162.1:0-5877 GCA_035635515.1 Candidatus Eiseniibacteriota bacterium
CAGCAGCGCAAAGACCGTGTTCGCGCCCGGGAACTTCCACTTGGACAGTACGTAGCCGTTGAGCGACCCGAGCATGGCGGAGAGCAGTGTCGCCGGCACCACCAGCAGGACGCTGGTCTGGAAGTAGGGAGCGAGCTTGTCGTACGCGGCCGTGAACCCGGCCAGAGTCGGGGCTTTGGGCAGCTCCCAGAGGCTGGAACGCGACACCTCGGCGAACGACTTGAGCGCGGTGACGACAATGGCGAACATCGGCAGCAGGTAAAAGACCGCCAGGATCACCAGCAGCGCGTAGAGCACAACGGTCGATGGGCGCCACCGCCACCGGACCTGCGGACCCCGGGCCGCCGTCAACACACTCATCGCTCTGTCTCTCCTCGCAGGTTCCAGATCAAATAGGGAACGATGAGGAGCGCCACCATCAAGAGCAGCACGGTGGCGATGGCTGCCCCCTGCGCGACCAGGTCCTGGCGAAATGTCGTGATGAACATGTTCAGCCCGGGCATGTCGGTGGAGTACCCTGGGCCGCCAAAGGTCATGACAAAAACCAGGTCGAAGATCTTCAGGGAGATGTGGCCGAGGATGATCACCGCCGAGAGGGTGATCGGGCGCAGGAGCGGGAACACCACACGCCAAAATGCCTGGAACTCACTGGCACCGTCGACTCGAGCCGCCTCGCGCAGCTCGTCCGGGATCCCGCGGAGCCCGGCCAGGAACATGGCCATGCAGAAACCGCTCATTTGCCAGACGGCCGCGATGGTCAATGAGTTCAGCGCGGTATGCGGGTCGGTCAGCCACCCGGACTTCAGAAAGCCGAGGTGGGCATTCTGGAAGAGGACGTTGAGGCCGTAGTTCGGATTGAAAATCCAGCGCCAGACGGTTCCCGTGACCACGAAGGACAACGCGAGGGGAAACATGAAGACGTTCTGGAAGATGATGCTCCCCGGAAGCTTCTGGTCCAAGAGCACTGCTGCTCCCAGCCCCAGAACCAAGCAGCCGATCAGGAAAAAGGCCGTGAAGTGGATCGTGTTGACGATGTCGGCCTGGAACTTCTCGGTCTGAAAGAGCCTGGCGTAGTTGCGGAAACCGACAAAGGTGTAGTCGGGCACCACGCCCCGCCAGCGGGTCAGCGAGGTGTACGCAGTGCGGGCGATGAAGTAATAGACAAAGATCGCGACGAGCACGACCGACGGCGCGATCATCAGAATGGGGGTGACCCGTTCCCAGGACCAGGGACGGGAGGAGCGGCTCCGCGGGAGCCGCTCCACCATCGCCGGCGGCGCCGTGGCCGTCGCCATCAGCGGGTCAGCTCGACGGCCTCTACGACTTCAGAAACGAATCGGAGAGCTTCTGCAGGTTGTCGGCGGTCTTATTGACGTCCTTGTTCAGGACGAACTGGCCCATCTCGTCATTCACCCCACTGGCGAAGGCGTCGGGCGTGGCCGAGCCGTGAGCCGAGCTGGGTACCAGGGCGTCGGTCTTGAACTCGGCGATGAACTGTTGCGCGATCGGATCGAAGATGCTGGCCGGCACGTCGGTGCGGGCGGGGATGGACCCCTTCTTCGGGTTGAAGGCCGCCTGCCCCGCCTCTGACCCGGCCACCTGGATCCAGGCAACCGCGTTGTCGCGGTCGGGCGCGCCCTTGGGAAGCCCGAAGGTGTCGCACACGATCATGTAGACGCCCTTGGTGCCGGGGGACGGGGCCGCGCCGAAGTCGACGTTGGCCGTCCAATTGTTGGCAGTGAAGAAACCCTTGGCCCAGTCGCCCATGATGTTGAAGGCCGAGGTGCCGGCGATCAGGCGCTTGTCAGCATCGTCCCACCCCAGGTTGGTGTGGTCGGAGTTGACGTAACTCAGCATCTGCTTGATCCAGGTCAGGGCCTGCTTGACGTTTGGATCGGTGAACGACGCCTTGCCGCTCATCACGCTCTTGTAGAAGTCGGTGCCGCCGGCAGCCACGATGTTGTTTTCGAGGAGCATCTGGACTTCCCAGTTGCCGTTTGACCCCAGCGCCAGCGGCGCCTGCACCTTGCTCTTCAGCTTGCTGAGCGCGGAGAAGAAGTCATCCATCGTCACCGGTGGCGCGATGCTGTTGGCGTCGAGGATTTTTTTGTTGTACCAGAGCGCATTTCCGCGGTGGACGTTGACCGGGACGGACCACACGTCGCCCCCGGACGACACGATGTCCTTGAGGTCCTTGGGGATGGTGCTGTCCCAGTTCTGGGACTTCCAGATGCTGGTGATGGGCTCCATCTTGCCGGCCTTCACCCAGGTACTGATGAGCTCCTGCCCGGCATGGACCTGGAAGCTGTCGGGTGGCTTCCCGCTTTCCATCCGGGTTTTGAGCACAGCCTTGGCGTTGGTCCCCGCGCCACCCGCGACGGCGGCGTTGACAATCTTCACGTTGGGGTACTTGGCCTGGTAGATCTTGAACATTTCGGCGAGGCCATCGGCCTCACCGCCGGCCGTCCACCAGCTGAAGATCTCCAGCTTGCCGGTGCCCGTCGCAGGTGATGCGGTGCCCGTCCCGCCACCGCAGGCCGCCAGAAAATCGGCGAACGAGAGCCCAACTGCGACGGCGCCAGTGGTCTGGCCTGCCCGCTTGACGAACTCGCGCCGAGTCCACTTCGACTTCCCCATAGATGCCTCCTTAGATTCCCCCTCGCCGAACTCGCATTGAAACGGTTCCGGGAGTCTACACGGCGCTCGAATACGTGTCAAATGGCTGTTCGCCGACAGTCCGTGACATGGGCCACAGGCCGGTCGCAGCCTTGCGCGCGCCGCAAACCTGCCCGGCCGGTGTGGGTTGCTCTTTTTGGGAGCTATGGACCGCGAAACGGCACGGCCGTCACCAATGCATCAAATCCGAGCACGTCTGGGCCCGACGCTCGCGGCCCTGGCCGTGACTGCTGGGATGAGCCTGGCCGGACTGCCGGCGGAGGCCGCAGCGCTCAGCGCGCCGTGCAGCGTCCGGTCTCAGGCCAGGCACTGCGCTAGCGTGGTGCGGCGCATGGTCTGGCGCGAGCCGCGCTCGGCGACGCCCCTGACGGTGATCCGCCCGCTGGCGCAGATTTCGACCGCGGCGCCCCCGCCGTCACCCCCACCGGCAAGCGACGCCGCTGCGGAGATCGCGCTGGTGAACCAGGACCGAGCGGCCGCGGGCCTCCCGCCGCTGCGGGAGTCGGCCGAGCTGGACAAGATCGCCACCGCGCGGGCGACTGACATGGCGGTCAACAATTATTTCTCGCACTACCGGCCGGGCGATCCCACGCTGGCCGTGCTGGAACTGCTCCGGGCCAATGGCGTGGCCTTTGTCTGGTATGGCGAAAACATCATCTGGGAATCCGGGCTGCCGCCCGACCAGGTCGCGACCTACTTCAACACCTGGTGGATGAACTCACCGGAGCACCGGGCCAACATCTTGAGCACGCACTACGGCCAGATCGGGGTGGGCGAGGCCTTTGCTGGCGACCGCGTGATCATGGTGGAAGACTTCACGAACTAGACGCAACAAGACCCCCACCCCACCCTCCCCGCAGGGGGAGGGCGAGATGAAGGTCTCAGACTGCTACTTCGAAGGCGAAATCGACGGCAGGGGGGACGCACCCCCGCCCCCCGGGGACGTGACCACGTTCACAGTGCCGCCCACGTTGAACCAGTGGCCCCAGGCGAAGCCATATACCAGGACTGCCAGGATGACGATCAGCGCGATCACGAAAATCCCAACCACCGCCGCGTTGGACCCGCCGTCGCCCCCGTCATGCTCAACCACTTCTCGATCGCGAACTACCCCCATGTACCTACCTCCTGAATACAAGATACTGATAGTGCTACTATCATATCCTTGTCCAGTGAGACGCGCAATCATCGCCACAGGCTGGGCAGGGCAGGCCTGTGAATATGTGGAAGCGCTGTGTATAAAGGCTCAGCCGCTGGGGCTTCGGCGCGCCACCGTGAACGCGTTCGCCTGGGCAATCGGCCGGACGACCAGTTCGTCGATGTTCACATGGAGTGGCCTGGTCACCGCCCACAGAATGCAGTCCGCCACATCCGCGCCGGTGAGCGGCTGCACGCCCCGGTAGACCTCGGCGGCCCGAGCCGCGTCCCCCTTGAAGCGAACCAGGCTGAACTCGGTCTCCACCATGCCGGGCGCCACCTCGGTGATCCGGATCGGCTCGCCCACCAGCTCCAGCCGGAGGGTCCGAGTGATGGCCCGCACCGCGTGCTTGCTGGCGGTATATCCCGCGCCGCCGGTATAGACCTCAAACCCCGCCACCGACCCCAGGTTGACGATGTGGCTGCCGGATGCCTTACGCAGGAGTGGGAGGCAGGCCCGGGTCATGCGCAGCATCCCGAGCACATTGGTCTCCAGCATCTGGACCCAGTCGTCGTCGCGACCCTCGGCCACGGGCGCCAGGCCGGCCGCCAGCCCGGCATTATTCACCAGCACGTCGATCCGCCCGTGTCGGGCGCCCACCGCCTGCACGAAGGCGTCGATGCTGGGTAACTGGGTGACGTCCAGGGGCAGGGCTTCGCCGCCAAGGGGCGCCACCACCTTCTGGAGGCGGTCCTGGCGCCGGGCGCCGGCCACGATGTGAAACCCCGCCCCGGCGAGGGCCTGACAGGTCGCCTCCCCAATCCCGCTGCTGGCGCCGGTCACGACGGCGATCCGCTGCGTGTCGGGCACGAGCTGTCTGCCTACCGGTAGACGCCGTTGTGGCCGAGGCTGTACTGGCCCACGTTGGGGAAGTAGCAGATTCCGTGCGGCTCGCCACCCACCCGGATCCGGTGCAGCAGCAGGCCGCTCTGGGTGTCCACCACGTACACCGACCCATCGAACCGTCCGGAGGCCCACAGCTGCGTCCCGTCCGGGGACACCTGGAGCATGTCCGGGCTGCCGCCGATGTGCCAGGTGGCGGCCACCTGGCGGGTGGCGAAATCGATGAGCGAGATCGAGCCCTCATAACGGTTGCTGACGTAGAGGTACTTCGTGTTGCGGGAGATCTGCAGCCCGTGGGCGCCTCGGCCGGTGTGGATGAAGGCGACCTCGGTCATGGTCACCGGGTCGATGACGGACACGCCGCTGCGACCCTGGTTGGCCACGTAGAAGACCGAGCCATCGGGGGCCAGGCGGACGTCCACCGGCAGGCCTCCCACGCGCAGGGAGCCGGCAATCTGCATGGCCGTGAGATCCACTTTCACCAGAACGCCGCTGTACTCGGTACTGGCCAGCAGGTAGCGGCCATCGGCAGTGAAGTCGAGGTGGTCGACGCCCAACCAGGGGATGAAGACGCTCTTGCGCACCTGCCAGGTGTTGGGGTCGTAGAAATCGAGGCGGTGCAGGCGCTCGGCCACCACCACTGCCATGGTCCCATCGGGGGTGAAGTACAGGTTGTAGGGATCGGAGACCGGAATCCGACCGGTCACCCGGGTGGTCATCGGGTCGATCACAGTCAGGGACCACATGCCCTCGGTATCGATGTACAGGTGGCGCAGGTCCCAGGCCGGCGCGACGTGGTGCGGGAAGGGGCCGACCGCATAGTGGGCCACCACGGTGAAGGTCGCCGGGTCGATCACGTCCACACTGCCGGTCGCACTGTTGGGCACATAGACCCGCTCCGGCATGCCGGCCACCGCCGGGCTCATGGATCCGGTCATGGTGTTGGCATACACGTTGAAGGTCGCCAGGTTGACGGCCACCTCCGGCCGCGGGCCGGGACCGGTGACCGGGTCGCTGGCCAGCGGGGCCGCCACCGGACTGGCCCAGGACGCTGTGAGCGCGTCCGACCGGATGGGGACGATGCAGAGGGCCAGCACGCTGGCGCCGATGAGCACCGACCGGGCCGGCGGATCGATCCGCCAGCGCGAATCGATCACCCC
>DASQAY010000163.1:0-4687 GCA_035635515.1 Candidatus Eiseniibacteriota bacterium
GACGGGCACCCGCGCCTGGGTCATCGCGCTCGGCCTGCTTGCCCTGCTATTGCTCACCCTCATCGGTCGCGACACTTTCCTGGCCAAGCCGGCCGCGGCGCCGCTGCGGCTGGCCACCGTGAGCCGCGGCACCGTCAAGGCACAGGTGAGCGGCACCGGGTCGCTGGTTCCCGCCGGCCAGGAGAATGTGAACTTCCGAGTCGCCGGTCAGCTCACGGAAATCGACGTCAAGGTAGGCGACCGGGTGACCGCCGGCCAGGTCCTCGGGCGGCTGGACTCCACTAATCAGCAGGCCACCCTGAACCAGGCGTCGGCCTCGCTGGCATCCGCGCAAGCCAGTTTGCAGGCCGCGCTGACTCCCTTGACGGCGGCCCAGGTGGCCCAGCTCCAGCACGCGCTATCGGCCGCCCAGCAGAACTACACCGACACGGTCAATTCCGTGGGATGGCAAAACCAGATGGATGCCACCACGGTGCAGACCGACCAGCAGAGCTACGCGGACACCGTCGCGTCGGTGAACGCCCAGAACCAGGTGGACGCCACCGCCGTGCAGAACGACGCCAACCAGCTAAGTTCCGACCAGGCCAGGCTGACCACCGATGGTTGCACCAGTGGATCGACGACGGGGCCCTGCCTCACCGATCAGTCCACCATCACCCGGGACCAGGCCCAGCTGGCGTCGGATACCAGCCGCCAGCACTTCGATGAGCTCAGCGGCCAGGCGCGAGTCAACCAGGCAGCCGCCCAGGTGACGGCCGCCCAGCAACGCCTGGCGTCTGACCAGGCCAGTGGGCAGGCCCGCATCAACCAGGCTACCGCCCAGGTGACCTCGGCGCAGGACAACCTTACGGTGCAGACCCAGGCCCGGCCTAACACGATCGCGTCCGCCCGGGCGCAGGTGGCGTCGGCGCAGGCCCAGGTGCTGGCGGCCCAGCTGGCGCTGAATGAGACCACGCTCACGGCACCCACCGGCGGCGTGGTCGCCAGTATCAACGGCCAGGTCGGCGAGACCGCGCCCTCCGGCGGCGGCGCCACCGCCCAGGCCCCCGGCAGCACCGCGCCCCAACCGTCCACGGGAACCAGCTCCGCCGCTAGTGGGGCCTTCATGGTGCTGACAGACACGAGCAATTTCCAGGCGGTGATCCCATTCGCCGAAACGGACGGCGCGCGGCTGCAGCCCGACCAGGAGGCCTCGCTCACCTTCGACGCCGTCCCGGGACTGACCATCAGCGGCCACCTGCTCCGGGTCGGGCCGACCGCCACCGTGGCTTCCAGCGTGGTCACCTACTACGCGAGCTTCGTCCTCAACCACCTGGACCCCCGCCTCAAGACGGGCATGACCGCCAACGTCACGGTGACGGTGGCACAAGCCAGCAACGTCCTGGTGGTCCCCAACGCTGCAGTGCAGACGGTCAACGGGACCCCCACGGTCACGGTCTACGCCGGTGGCCAGCAGGTGTCGACTGAGGTCGAGCCCGGACTGGCGGGCGATACCACCACCGAGATCAAGGCAGGGCTGAAGGAGGGTGACCGGGTGGTCCTGCCCACGCTGCGCCTGTCCGGGACGCCGCGGTCGGGCAGCGGCCGGTCCGGCGGTAGTGGTGGGATCCCGGTCTTCCGGGCGGGCGGATGATCCGCCTGGAGAGGCTGACCAAGCTCTATCACATGGGCGACCTGGAGGTGCCCGCCCTGCGCGGGATCGACCTGGAGGTGGGAGACGGCGAGTTCATCGCCATCATGGGCCCCTCCGGGTCGGGCAAGAGCACGCTGATGAACCTGATCGGCTGCCTGGACCAGCCCACGGCCGGCCGCTACATCCTCGATGACGTCGACGTGTCCGGGCTCACCGACGACGAGCTCGCCTGGATTCGCAATCGCAAGATCGGGTTCGTATTCCAGTCCTTCAACCTGATCCCCCGCGCTACCGCCCTCCACAACGTGGAGATGCCGCTCATTTACGCGGGCGAGAACCAGAACCGGCGGGATAAGGCGCTGGCCGCCCTGGCCTCGGTCGGCCTGCAGGAGCGCGCTCGGCACATGCCCTCTGAGCTTTCGGGAGGGCAGCAGCAACGGGTCGCCATCGCCCGGGCCCTGGTCACCGATCCGTCGATCCTGCTGGCGGACGAGCCGACCGGGAACCTGGACAGCGAATCGAGCCTGGAGATCATGCGCCTGCTGGCCGAGTTGAACCAGCAGGGACGCACCATCGTGCTGATTACCCACGAGCCGGACATCGCCCGGTTCGCCCATCGGATCGTGCGGCTGCGAGACGGGCTGGTGGTCAGCGATCAACCCCAGGCCATCCCGGCGGGCGCCACGGAGACGGCGCCGTGACCCTCCTGGAAGCGCTGCGCCTGGCCATGGGCGGCGTGGTCGCCAACCGCCTCCGGTCCGGGCTGACCATGCTCGGCATCCTGATCGGCGTGGCCGCCGTCATCCTCCTGGTCGGGGTGGGGAACGGCGCGTCGGCGGCCGTACAGCAGCAGATCGAAGCCTTGGGCTCGAACCTCCTGATCATCTTCCCGGCCAACGCCAAGTCTGGCGGCATCCAGCAAGGGTTCGGGACGGCCTCGACCCTGACCATGGACGATGTCCGGGCTCTGGCCGACCGCCAGGCGGCCCCCGATGTGGCGGCCGCCATCCCCAGCGCCAGCGGCCGGCTCCAGGTCACGTTTAGCAATCAGAACTGGAACACCAGCCTGACCGGCACCACCCAGGACTTCCCATCCGTCCGCAACTACCAGATGGCCAGCGGCCAGTTCTTCACCAGCGCGGACGTGAGCGCGGCCAGCAAGGTTGCTGTGATCGGCCAGACCGTGGTCGACAACCTGTTCAACGGCGCGGACCCCATCGGCCAGGTGATCAAGCTCAACCGGCAGAGCTTCCGCGTGATCGGCGTGTTCGCCAGCAAGGGCGGCTCCGGCTTCAACAACCAGGACGACGTGGTGGTGACCCCCATCACGACCGCCTGGAACTACTTGCTCGGAGGTCGGGGCCGGAACGTGCAGCAGATCTACGTAGCGGCTCGCAGCCCCCAGGCCACCCAGGCGGCCTCCGATGAGGTCACCCAGATCTTGCTCGACCGGCACCACGTCTCCGACCCCGCCCAGGCAGACTTCCAGATCCTGAGCCAGCAGGACATCCTGAGCAGCGCCTCCCAGACCACCGGCATCCTCACCTTGATGCTGGGCGCCATCGCCGGCATCTCCCTGGTGGTCGGCGGCATCGGGATCATGAACATCATGCTGGTCACCGTCACCGAGCGCACGCGCGAGATCGGCATCCGCAAGGCCATCGGGGCCCGCCGCCGCGACATCCTGACCCAGTTCCTGATCGAGTCGATGTTCCTGGCCGGGGTGGGCGGCGCGCTGGGCATCCTGGTGGGCATCCTGGCCGGCCGCGGGCTGCCCGCCGTGGTCTCCGCGCTGCCCGCGCCCCTGATCTCCGCGCCATCGGTCCTGATGGCCTTCGGAATCTCCGTCGGCATTGGTCTCTTCTTCGGCATCTACCCAGCGAACCGGGCCGCCCGGCTGCATCCCATCGAAGCGCTCCGCTACGAGTAGTCCCCACCCAGGAGGTCGTTGTTCATGATCAAACTGCCCATCGCTGCGCTGATCGCCGCCGTCGCCCTGTTGGGAGGGTTTTACGGCGGCTACAAGACCGGCCAGGGAGGCGCCTCGTCGTCCGGCACCGCCTTCGCCCAGACCGCCGGCAATGCAGCGCGATCGGGTGCCGCCGGCATCACCTTCGCGTGCCCGAGCCCTGGCGCCAGTCCGAGCCCCGGCGCCCGCGCCGTCCGCCGCGGCACAACCGGCGTGATCAGTTCGCTGACCACCAACTCCTTCACGGTCCACGACACTCGCTGCAACACGGACACCAAGGTGACCTTTGACCAGAGCGTCATCGTCCGAAAGACCGTCGACGGCCAGGCGAGCGACCTGCAGGAGAACCAGTCGGTCGCGGTCCAGGGCCAGCGGCAGGCAGACGGCAGCGTCAAGGCCAACACCATCACGATCGTCCCCGCCAACAGTGGCTTCGGAGGAGCGGCCGGCACCGGCGGCTGACCGAAGCCCGAGGTTTCGTGGACCGGCTGGCATGGGGACTCCTGGCGATGGTGCTGGTCCTGGCCGGCTTGTACGTGCCGGGGCACCTGTCGGTGGGGTGGGTCAGCTACCTGATCCTGGGTATCGGCGCGGGTATTGGCATCGCGCTGGCCGGCAGTCTCTTGCGCGATGCCCTCACCCGCGACCGTCAGGCGTGATTAGAGCCTCTCGAAATACCCCCTCCCCTGCCCCTCCCCGCAAGGGGGAGGGAGAAGCGGAAGAGATTAGCGAAAAGCGCAGGATCGATATTTCAGCCCGACGTCACCTCTTCCGGCAGCGCCTGGTCGACCCGATTCCAGGCGCGCCGCTGGTGGCGATAGAAGCTGGCGCCCACCAGCAAGGCCGCTCCGCCGCCGATGGCGACCGAGACCAGGGCCGGAGGATTCACCCACCGCGCGACGGCGATGGCTACGAAGGCCCCGGCCACCACCGCGTTGACCATCGCCACCATGGCGGCCGCGGTCAGAAACTGCTGCCACCACCGCCGAAAGAGGCCCATGGCGCGCAACCCTGCCCGGTCGCTGTGGATGTCGCGGAAATACTCGGCGCGGGAAGGGTTGATCTGGCCGTAAAGCCGCCGGATC
>DASQAY010000164.1:0-4489 GCA_035635515.1 Candidatus Eiseniibacteriota bacterium
AGGGTGGGTTCGGGTCAGTCATCTTCGGCACTCCGCCCACACCCGCGATCTGCGCGCTGATTGACTGGCCGGCTCCCACCGGGGTTGTGAAGCCGCCCAATCCGTTCCGGGTGTCCAGGATGCGCACCGGCGGCAAGGGCTGATACTGCCCGGGGAAGACCGGGACCGCCAGCGTCACCGTGACGGTCGCCGAGCCGGCATTGGTGCTGACCGCGATCGCGCCCGTGTACCAGCCACCGGCCAGGCCCGCCGGGTTCACGCTCACTGACACCGGGGTCGAGGCGCCCACGGCGGTGCTGCCGGCTGGCGGCGTGGCGCTCAGCCAGCCGCCGCCCGAATTGGTCGTCGGCGGCGCGCTCCAGTTAAGGCTGCCGGTGCCCTGGTTGGTGATGGTGAACGTCTGCGGCGCCGGCGGCGTCGTGCCACCCCCGACGAAGGTCAGACTGGTCGGAGTCACCACCAGGGGCGACGCCAGCATGGGGATCGACCAGGCGCCGCGGCCGTAGGTCCAGGCCACCAGGGTGGCGCCGTCGTGGGTGATGCTGAGGGTACTGACCTGCACGTTGGGCAGCCCCGTCCCGAGCGGCGCCCAGTTTCCCGAGGCGGAGACGCCGCCACAGCTGCTGCAGGCCAGCACGCCCGTGTCTGTGCCGATATAGAGGATCCCGGTGACCGGGTCGAGGGCGATGGTGTCCACCACCTGGTTGGGCACGCCGGTCGCGCCGGCGCCGCTGATGTCCGTCCAGCTGGTGCCCGCGCCCACGCTGACGTCCATGGTGTGCCAGACGTGGCCCACGTTCACCCCACCGATGGTCACCCACACTTCTTTGGGATTGGCCGGGTTGATCGCGATCCCGCTGATCCAGCCAGCCGCGCCCGCCAGGAACGTGGGGGCCCCGGGCGAGCGGGTGAAGCCCGGAAACACAGGCAGGTTTCCAGTAATGTTCACCCAATCCGTCAGGGCGGGCACCGCTCCCGAATTCCCACTGCGGGATAAGACCCCGTACCGGCTGCCGGTGAGGACGGGGCCCATCACGCCGGTCGGGCTCAAGCTGATCACCTCGAGGCGATCGCCCTTGGGGTTGAAGCGGGTTCCGCTGGTCAGGTCGGCACTGATGGGTGTCCAGCCGGACGGTCCGGCCGGCACCCCGCCGGTGGCCGAGTACCAGATCCGGTTCGTCCCGGCGACGATCCGCTGCGGGTTTGAGGGATCCAGAGAGAAGGGCGCCACGAAGCCGGTCGGGTCGGCGCAGGCCGGATCGGTATTGTTCGTGCTCAGCCGGCAGGGCATCGCCTCCACAAAGGAGGTGTACGGAGTGGCTGAGCTCCCGCGCTCGATGCCGAGGTTGTCGTACGCGGCATAGATCGTGTGGGAGCCCGGCGTGGGATCGAGGGCGATACTGGTGCCGTCACCGTCCAGATAGGCCGGCCAGGCCGCATTGGCGACGCCGCTGAAGTTCCCCTCCGACCCGTTGTCCTGGGACCCGCCCAGCAGGTGGGTGGTGTCAAAGACGCTCCCACCATGGAACTGGACCGTGCCCAGGTTGCTGTTCAGGTTGGTCCAGTCGGCGGCGCTCGCCGTCCCACCCAGGTCGGTGGTGTGAAACACCCCGCCGTCGTTGCCCGCGTAGAAGGTGCTGGGCCCGGTGAAGGCGATGGCGTGGAAATCGGGATGGACAAACCCGTGCGTGTACGGCTTGGCGATGTCGGTGAAGGTGCTGCCCCCGTCCCGGGTGGCTAGCAGGGTCACCCCGCCGAAGACCGCCTGGTTGGAGTTGGTGGGATCGACCGCCACCACGGTGTCGTAGGAGCCCTGGCCGCCGCCCCCGGCGTTGAAGTAGTTGGCGTAGCCGGGCGCCGAAGTCGAGATCTGAACCCATCCGGTGCCGCCGGCGACCACCTTGGTGATCTGGTTGAGGTCGTCGGTGCAGTTGGCAAACGCGGCGTACACGGCCGTCATCCCGGCGCCGACGGCGATGCGGGACGAGCCGGTCATCAGCGTCGGAGGATCGACGTTGGTGAAGGTCAGCCCGCCGTCGATGGACTGCAGAATGTCCCCACCGTCCGTGTTGCAGAAGTCAGACACGGTGAGCCAGTAGACCTTGGGATCGTAGGGGGCCTGCACGATATTGTCTGCCGCGCCCGTCGGGGGCGGCCGGCCCTGAAACGAGGAAAGCAGGCCGACGTACGAACTGACCATCGAGGTCCACGTCGTCCCGCCGTCGTTTGAGACGTAGAGTCCGAGGTCGGTCGCGGCGAACACGTGGTTGGGGTTGGTGGAGTCCAGCGACACGCCGCCGATGTGGGCTCCGGCGAAGATCGACTGGCCCAGCAGCGTCCAGGTATTCCCGCCGTCCGTGCTCTTCAGGATGCCCTGGCCGCCCTGCGAGTCGGTCGACCCGTTGGCCTCGCCCGTGCCGGCATAGATGATCTGGCCGGTGGGGTCGATGGCCAGCGCCCCGATGGCCAGGGTTGGCTGAGTGTCAGTCAGGGGCGTCCAGGTAGCCCCGCTGTCGCTACTCCTCCACACGCCGCCACCGGCCGCGCCGGCGTAGATGACGGCCTTGTTGGCCGGATTGACGACCAGGCTTGTGGTGCGCCCGGAGGCCTTTCCATACACGGCGCAAATGGCGTAATTCGGCGGAGACGTGCAGAGGTTGGTCTCGGCGGTGATCGGCTGGGGACCCAGCGACGTCCAGCTCCCACCGACCGGTGGCGTCGCCATCATTCTCCCTCCCCCTTGCAGGAAGGGCGTCGTTCTCCCTCCCCCTTGCGGGGAGGGGATCAGTCTCCCTCCCCCTTGTGGGGAGGGTAGGGTGGGGGTATCGCCCTCCCGAACCGGAGGGTACCTCCCGTGTCCGGCGTGGCGGACAGTCCGGCTGTCCACCCGGGGCGCCGGTAGGGTCCGCGCCAGGGCTCTCCCCACCCCATTCGGGACGACCGGAGCGGCTAGCGCGCTCCTTGGAAGCAGGCCGCAGAGGACGGCGCCGGCCGCTGCGAGTACAAGAACGCGCTTCGGGCTGATGAGGATCCCCCCTTTGAGCAGCCGGGCCGCTTGACGACTTTACGACGTGGCGTGAGGATACCCGCGCCCGGCGGGGCAAGTCAAGGCAAATACGCTGCCGTATTCGCGCCTAATTCAGGTCAGCTGGAGGCTGGTTTCCGAGTCGGCCGGCAGGGCCATGGTCATGGCGCCCGCGCCGTCGGCCTGGTGGGTGACGACCACCCTGATCTTGCCGGAACCCAGCCCGTCCAACGGGACGGCGACCAGCGAATAGTGGCTCTCAGGTCGGGCGGTCCGGCAGGGGGCGGACGGCCCCACGACCCGCGTCGTTTCTACGAAGGTGAGGATGCCGCCGCTGACCGCGGCGCTGGTCAGGGTGGTGTCAACGCAGGCGAAGGCGCCCGCCGCACCCTTGCTCTGGGGGCCGATGATGAGCGCGACATAGGCGGACTTCGGTGGGATCATCCGAACCTTCCACTGGTACCCCTCGAGGGTCTGGTTCAGCGGACTGGCGGCCACCTCGGCCTCCACCCCGCCCAGGGAAGTGGCGGCAAAGATGGCGTCGCCATGAGCCAGCGGCCCGGTATCGCTGATCACCTGGAAGGTAACCGTCCCGGCGGGCTGGCTCGAGCCGCAGCCAGCCAGAGTCACGGCGAGTGCGCCGATGATTAGGAGTCTCCACGGGCTGGTCGCCCTCCCCATTGCGGCGAAGGCATTTTTTTCCCTCCCCCTCTCGGACAGGGGATCATTCTCCCTCCCCCTTGCGGGGAGGGCGGGGAGGGGGTCTCGATTCCCTTGATTCGTCTTTCGGATCACGGCTGCCATCTACTCGTCTAACGCCGGTGCACTCCGGAAAGTTCCTGACGCCGGATGAACTCGCCAGTCTCGCCGCCGTAACGAAGACGTAAAGGCGGCAAAGGACCCCCAAACACCGGCGTTGCATCGGTGGTGGTACGGCTCGTACGGGGACGGACTGCGTCCGCCGTCTTGGGAGTGGGGATCTGGCTACTGAGCTTCCCGCTCCTGACCGAGCACGCCGTCAATGCTGCGCCGGCAGCCACCCCAGCCCCCGCCGTTTTGAGCGCGGACTACCCGGACCCGGGCGCCCGCCAATTCCGAAACGTCCGGCCGCCCCTGACGGTCGGTGAGCTGGGCATCCCGGCCGTCGCCGAATTGGTGCGGCCGGTGGTCATCGCCCCTCCGCCGGCGCCCCGACCGGTACCCGCCCCAAGGCCGGTTCCGCCGCCCGCGCCGCCTGCGCCTACCACGGTCACGGTCGGCGCCAACACCCTCTACATCCCATCACTGAACCTACGCCAACACGTTTCGGACTACACGGACTGCACCGGCAGCACCGGGGTCCCCCACTGGGATGTCTGGCGTTGGACCTGCGCCGGCACGAACAACACGTACATCATGGCCCATAATCCGGGGATCTTTACGCCAATTCTGGGGATGCACGTCGGCGACCTCATCCAATACGGC
>DASQAY010000165.1:0-17560 GCA_035635515.1 Candidatus Eiseniibacteriota bacterium
GAGATCCGCGCGATCCAGGCCGAGCACGTGGGCTCGGTGTGGTTTGTTGAGCAGAGCAGCGTGGGCGTTGCCGGGATCCGGGCCGTCGCCGACGCCGTCCAGGCGCAAGCGTCGGCGGCGTCTACCGCGCAGGTACGCTTCTTCGTGGCAGCCAACCAGGAGGGCGGGGTCACGCAGGCGCTCCACGGGCCGGGCTTCTCAGAGATCCCGAGCGCCGCTATCCAGGGCACGTTCGCCGTGCAGACCCTTCACGACGATGCCACGGCCTGGGGCACGCAGTTGCGGGCCGCCGGCGTCAACCTGAACTTCGCGCCGGTGATGGATGTGGTGCCGCCCGGCGGCGATGCCCAAAACCAGCCGATCGGCGTGCTGCATCGGGAGTACGGCCATGACCCGGCAACCGCGGGCGCCCACGGCACTGCGTTCCTTCGTGGCATGCGCCAGGGGGGCATCGACGGGACGCTCAAGCACTTCCCCGGGCTCGGCCGCGTCCAGGGCAACACCGACGTCACGGCCAGCGTGGTGGACACCGTGACCACCGCCAACGACCCCTACCTGGAGGCGTTCGCCCAGGGGATTGCAGCGGGCGCCGACCTGGTCATGGTGGCCCTGGCGACCTACACCCAGATCGATCCCAACCACCTGGCGGCCTTCTCCCCCACCGTGATGCGGCTGCTGCGGGGAACCTACGGGTTCACGGGTGTCATTGTGTCCGATGACCTGGGCGCCACCGCTGCGGTCGCCGACATTCCCGAAGCGACACGCGCCAACAATTTCCTCGACGCGGGTGGCGACCTGATCATCTCCAAGACCGCCTCGGCCACGGAAGCGATGATTACTGGCCTCCAGGCCAGAGTCCGAGCGGATGCCACCTTCCGGACTCGCGTGATGGAGTCGGCCCGCCGGATCCTCACCGTCAAAGGGCGCTGGGGACTGCTGTCCTGCGGGGCATCCTCGTAAGGACGGGATTTACCAGGACTCAACAGAGATCGGGGTGATCCTACAAATCCCATCGGGTTATGTCCCGGATTAGCCAAACGGCCTCCCCCAGTTGGAGTCGATTTCGGGACAAATACCCCCGTCCGGCCGATTGGCGGCGCGCCTTTTAGAGCATAGGCTGCAGGCTGCCAGGGGGGCGCATGCCGGTTGGGCTGGCCGCCGTTGTTGGTTCAGGGATGAGAGAGAACGCAGAGATCCGGATGGGCGAGGACTACCGCGTGCGCGTCTGGCAATTTCCGGCCGTCATCCGGGTGCGGCAGGTCGACCAGGATCCGACGTTCGGAACCCTCGTCACCTACCGGTTCGTCGGCGAGTCGGGAGCCACCTTCGGCTCGGAACGATGCTGGCCGATCGCCTGGTTCCAGGATTTCGAGATACCAGTTCCCCTGCACAAAGCTGCCCAGGCTGAATGGCTGCTGACTGAGCTGAATCGCGACGCCCTGGCCAGGTGGTGGGGACGCCTGCAGCGTTCCCGAGCAGTGCCCCTGTGGATCGTGCGAGAGGAACGGGGCAATGCCTACCAGGGCTGAGACCGCCGTGGGGGCCATGCCCCTATCGCCGTTCGTCTCCTGAGAGGGCCCCGGCGACCGCTCGGACTCCCTGGAGCAGCGCCCGCGCACCCAGGACCAGGTGCTCGTCACTCGTGTTTTCCTCGGGCGCGTGGCTGATGCCGCCGATGGAAGGCACGAACAGCATGCCGGTTGGGACATGTCGCGACATCACGCTGGCGTCGTGCCCCGCGCCGCTGGCAAGCTTGGTCACCCGGAGGCTCACCGATTGGCAGGCCCGCTCCAGGGCGGCCATGACCCGCGCATCCATCACCGCCGCCGGCTCGTAGGATCGGAGGTCCGCATCCGCGCGACAGCCCTCCTCCGCGCAGATCTGGTGCAGGCGGTCGTGGAAGGTATGCACGATGCCACGCACCACCTCGTCGTTCCGGTGTCGAACCTCCAGGTCAAACTCGGCCCGGCCCGGCACGACGTTGATGCCACCCGGATAGAAGTGGATGGCCCCCACGTTGGCCACCGCCTCCTGGTCCACCGCCTGCACCAGCTCGCGGAGCCCGGCCACCACGCGGGCAGCGGCCCGACCCGCATCTTTGCGCATCCGGAAGGGGGTGGTCCCCGCGTGGTTCTGCACGCCCTCAATCCGGAGCTTCTCGCGGTGGACACCGACGATCCCGGTGACCACCGCCAGCTCAAAGCCCTCGGCTTCCATCCGTGGGCCCTGCTCGATGTGCAGCTCGAGGTAGCCCTTGAGAAAGTCGAGGTGCTCGTGCGCTTCGTTGATCCGCTCCAGGTCCACACCGGCGCGAGCCAGCACCACCGCCACGGGCTCGCCCTGCCAGTCGGTCTGCTCCTCCAGGTCGTCGGGATTCAATTCGCCGGCCACCGCGCGGCTGCCGATCAAGCCGTTCTCGAACCGGACGCCCTCTTCGTCGGCCCAGCCGACAATCTCGACGTGCTCGGCCAGGGGGTCGTGCGCCTCGACCAGCGCGCGCAGCACCTCGAGCGCCGCGATGGTGCCGTAGGCCCCATCCAGCCGTCCGCCCCGGGGCACACTGTCGGTGTGCGACCCGAGCAGCAGCCAGGGTCCCGAGGTGGCGGACAGGTGACCGAACACATTGAGGGCCGGGTCGGTGCGCGCATCGAGACCGCAGGCCCGCATCCGGTCGGCCAGCCAGCGCCGTCCTTCCAGGTCGGGCTCCGTCCAGGCCAGCCGGTCCAGTCCTCCGTCGGGGCGCCCCCCGATCTGGGAGAAGGTGCGCAGGTCGTCCAGCAACCGAGCCCCGTTGATCTCCGTCATCGCAGGGCGATGGTTCGGTCGAACGGCTTGCAACGCTGAAACTCCCCAAACCCTGGTTTCCCCACGATGCTCCCGTCCTGGTACACGACCTCGCCGCGGCAGATGGTGATGCTGACCTTCCCCACCACCGGCAATCCCTCGTAGGGTGAGTAGCCGGCCTGGCTGTGGAGCTCGGCCGCACTGAGCACTCGCTCCGCCGCCGGATCGAACACGACGATGTCGGCATCGAAGCCTCGGGCAAGATCACCTTTCCGCGGCCAGAGCCCGAAAATCTTGGCTGGGTTGGTGCTGAGCAGTCGAACCATGTCGAGGACCGAGATTCGTTTACGGCGCACGCCGAAGGTATAGAGCAGCGGCAGGGACGTCTCCACCCCGGGAATCCCGGGGCTGACCTTGGTGAAATCGGTGGCGCCCGACCGCTGGGCCAGGCTGAAGCCGCAGTGGTCGCTGCCCATGCTGTGGACATGCCCGTCCGTCACCCGCCCCCAGAGCGCCGTCTGCATCGCCGCATCGCGCAGCGGCGGCGTCATGAGATAGCGTTCCGGATCCGGCCGCTGATACACAGAGTCGTCCAGCACCAGGAAGTGCGGGCAGGTCTCCACCATCCCGAGGGTGCCCCGCTCCCGGGCTTCTTTCACCAGGTCCACCGACAGCGGGTTCGACAGGTGAACGAAGTAGACGGGACTGCCGGTCGCCCGGCTGAAGGTCAATCCCCGCCCCACCGCCTCCGCTTCCGCCACGGGCGGTCGGGCCACCCCGTGATAGGCCAGCGAGGTCTTGCCGGCCTGCACGAGCTCCTGCTTCTTCCCTTCCAGGATGTCGTCATTCTCGGCGTGCACCTGCACCAGGAATCCCGCCTTCCCGCTCCGTTCCATCAGCCGGTACCAGGTCCAGTCGTTGACGTAGAAGGGCTGGTCTTTATAGGTGGTGTAGACCTTGGCGCTGGTGACGCCCTCTTTGACCAGGTCCGCCAGGTGACCCTCCCAGCCGTCCGGCAGGTGGGTGATGTTCAAGTGAATCCCGTAATCGACGACGGATTTCCCATCGATCTCGGCCAGCCGGGCCTGCAGCGCCTGCTGGAACGTCTGCCCCGGTCGCTGCAGCGCGAAGTCAAGGTAGGTGGTGACCCCGCCCGCCGCCGCGGACGCCGAGCCGCTGGCAAAGTCGTCGGCCGTGCGGGCCGTCCCCGTGTCCAGGGCAAAGTGGGTGTGCGGATCGATCACGCCGGGCAGCACCAGCTTGCCGGTGGCATCGATGACCTCCTGGCCCGCGGCTGGAATCCCGACGCGGATATCGGCGATCTTGCCATCCCGGACCAGCACGTCCGCCACGTGCTCGCCGGCCGCGGTCACCACCCGGCCCCCCTTGATCAGCATGCGGTCTTGCTCCTCCTCCCTGGCGGGGGAAGCCTGAATGGTTTCCGGCCTCCTCGCGAGGAAAGCCTGAATGATTTCCCTCCCCCTTGCGGACTGCGTATCTCCCTCCCCCTTGCAGGGAGGGTAGGGAGGGGGTATCTCGTCGAGCCCTCACTCAGCGCAACCGACCGCGTGAATCTCAGCACGTCGCAGCATTCATCATATGTGGATGCGCCAGCGGCTCTCGCCGGGCTTTCGGGTCGGCCATTTCACAGACCCGGGTGGCGAGACGGGATGCACCGTAGTCCTGCCCCCGCCCGGCAATGTGTGCTCCTACGACCTTCGCGGTTCATCCCCAGGCTCTCGCGAGCTGGCGTCGCTCGATTTGGAGCGGCGGGCCACCGAAGTCCACGGCATCCTGCTCACGGGCGGCAGCGCCTTCGGGCTGGCGGCCGCCGACGGGGTGATGGCCTGGCTGGAAGAGCACGGCATCGGCTATCGCACCGAGATCGCGACCATTCCCATCGTGCCGGCCGCGGTCATCTTCGATCTGGGGGCCTCAAAAGACCATGGGCGCCCCGGGCCGAAGGCGGGGTATGCCGCCTGCCAGGCAGCCGTCGAGGAACCGGTGCCTACGGGTCGGGTCGGTGCCGGTACCGGAGCGACGGTGGGCAAGTGGGCGGGCCGCGAGTACCGGTCGCCGGGCGGGATGGGCCTGGCCGTGATGGAGGTCGACGGCGTCAGCCTGGCGGCCCTGGCGGTGGTCAACGCCCTGGGGGACGTGATCGCCGGGGACGGCTCGGTCCTGGCCGGCACCACCGCCCGCAACCCGACCTTCCGGGCGCCGGCCGAACCGACCGAGGCCACCGTGGCGAATACTGTGCTGGCCGTGGTGACCACCAACGCCGCCCTGGACAAGAGCCAGGTTCGCTTCCTGGCAGCCCGCGGGTCGGACGGCATCACCAGGGCGGTGCGCCCGGCGCATACCCGCTACGACGGCGACGTGGTCTTCGCCGTGGCCGGCCCGCCGCCGGCTGGCGCGCCCAAAGCCAATCTCGACGTGCTCGGCCTGCTGGCCGCCGATGCCGTGGCCGCCGCTGTTCGCAAGGCGGTTCGTCCAATGTGACCAAGCGCTACTGGGAGGATTTCATCGTCGGCGAGGCGCTGGCGCTGGGCGCTACCCAGCCGGTGACCGAGGAGGCCATCATCGCCTTTGCCCGGCAATACGACCCGCAGTACTTCCATGTCGATCCAGCCCGAGCCAAGGAGTCCATCTTCGGGGGCTTAGTAGCCAGCGGCTGGCACACGGCCAGCATGGTGATGCGCCTCTGGGTGGATGCGATCGTCTCCAAGACCGTAAGCATGGGCTCGCCCGGAGTCGAGGATCTCCGCTGGCCTGCCCCCGTCCGCCCAGGGGACACCCTCACCAGCCGGGCCGTGGTCCTCGAGACCCGGCCCTCGAAGAGCCGCCCCGAGATGGGCCTTGTCCGCTGGCGGGCCGAGACCTCCAACCAGCGCGAGGAACTGGTCTTCACCATGACCGGGACCAGCTTCATCGGCCGGCGCCCAAGCTCATAGCCCCCACGTCCTCACCCATGATGGGGGCTGTCCGCTGCCTCGGGTGCGGCGCCGTCGTCCGGGACGTCGCCGGCCCGAACCATCGATACATGTTGTCCGCCCCTGGATGCTGGGAGCTCTATGCTCGGCTCACGTCGGGCCCGTATCAGCGGACCCAGCTCCAGGTGGACGCCTACGCGGTCCAGCACCCGGGCGTCCCCACCCCGCAGGCAAGCCAGTCCGTCTGCGTTCATCGCCTCAATCTGTGCCGGGTGCCGGCACGAGGTGGTGCGGTGGAGGATAGTCCGCGTTTTCTCCGGACCCTGACGCACCGGGATTACCGGTGGCTGACACCGCCTGCGGCTACCCATCCGGTTATATCCTGGATCTCGTGGTGGCATCCGCTCCCCAGGGTCTTCACGCCTGTCGAAGTGCGGTTCGCCCGGACCACCTGGTCACGACCAGGTTCGCCGGTGGCTGGACGACCCGAGATCGCTGCCCCCTCTTCGCCCAACCGGCTGACGCAGGTCTCCCTCCCCGAGGGGGAGGGCCAAGGGGGTTGGGGAGCCTCTGCCCGTAAGCGAACTCAACTGTCTGCGTTAGTAACGGGCAAGACCGGTATAAGGGAGGATTCCTCATGCGTTTCCGATCCATCGTCGTTGCCGTAGCTGCCATCCTGGCCCTGGGCGGGCTGTCCGCCTACGCGGCCAGCTCGCACAGCCAGAGCAGCCTTGCCACCGCGACCGTTTTGACGCTTCACGCTGACAACACGAACACCCAGGCGAGTCCGACGCCGCTCCCGCTCTTGACTCTGCTACCGAGGGTCTCCACCACCCTTCCGTTGACCAACACCACGACGACCACCACCACGACAACCACGACGGTAGCCCAGAACCAGACCACTACTTGCGAGACCAACGAAGCCGCCAAAACCGGCGAGGACGCCGCGGAGGCAACTGAGCCGGCCGAGACCGCCGAAACGGCGGACGAAAATACGGGCGACCACGAGACCGCTGAGGCTAACGACCAGGACGAGGCGGCATGCGCGCCGCCGAGTGCGGCATGCGTCAACGCCCTGAACGCCCTGAAGGCCCTGGCCACTGCCGACCTCACCGAGGACGCATCGGAAGTCAAGCCCACGACCGATGAGGCCAAAGCGGCCGACAAGATCGAGGATGCCGCGGAGAAGCTAGCCAAGCACAACGCCATCCTGGCTGCCATCGCAGCCTGCGGCGGCCACTTCGAGCACGGCGACTAAATAGCGTTCGGCCTACCTCTTTGGAGAAGGGAAGGAATCACCCCTGGTTCCTTCCCTTCGACTTTATGTAGGGACGGGATTCGCACCCATCAGTCCAGATTCCCTAAGGCAACGGGTCATCGAGACCCCCTCCCCAGCCCCTCCCCAAGGGGAGGGGACGACACGGATGAGAATCGGCGAAGAACCGACGAACGTTAAAAGTGGTCGCGCAGCTGGGTAAAGCACTCCAGGACGAGCAGCCGGCCGTTGGCCGGAACCAGCCCCTCCAGCTCGAGGCTCCAGGTAACCGGGTGCGGGATGTAGACCGCGTTAAGACCGGCCGCCAGGGCGGCGTTGATGTCTGACCGGGGGGAGTTGCCCACCATCCAGGTTCGCTCCGGCGCCATCTGGCGCTCCTCGACCAGCGCCCGGTAGGTCTCGGGGGTCTTCTCGCTCACGACAGCCGTGTGTTGGAAGTAGGGGGCCAAACCGGACCGCTCGATCTTCAGCTTCTGCTCCTCGGCATGCCCCTTCGTGAACAGGGTCAGGTCGTGCCGGTCCGTGAGGTAGGCCACCGTCTCCTGAACGCCATCCAGCAGGCGCAGCGGTTCCTGCCGGATGCGCTCGCCGAAGCCGACGACCGTGGCGACGTCCTCCGGCCGCAGCTCGCGCTCGCAGAGTCGTTCGTAGCACTCACGGAGGTTTCGCGAGAAGGCGACCGACCCGTAGCCGTGCACCCGGCTGTTGAGCCGCTCGATCTCGTCGAGCGCCGCCCGCACCTGATCCCGCGTCATCGACGCGTGGGCCAGGAAGTCGATGAAGGCGTCGATCGCCTGCTCGAAGTAGATGTTGTTTTCCCAGAGGGTGTCGTCTGCATCGATGATCAGGTTGCGCCGATCCATGGAGTCAGCGATCCCCTCGCGCCTGTCGACTGGTTACGACCAGGGGGTCTTGGGCCTCGGCTGCTTCTCGCCATCCACGATGAGGTCCACCTTCTCGTTGTAGAACGCGAGCAGGTTATCGATTCGGGTGCACTCCGGGATCGGCGGCGCGTAGCTCCACACGATGTCCTGGTGCTCTTGGCCGTCCACCGTAACCGACCAGTACATGGCCTTCCCCTTGTACGGGCAGCGCGACTGGGTCGCGGTCGGCGTCAGCAGCTCCATCCGGATATCGAGCTTGGGGATGTAGTACCGGGTGGGCAGGCCGGTCTCGAACAGGAGGTGCGGCCGGTGGGTGTCCGCCACCGTCACTCCGTCCACCACCACCTGGACGTGGCGCGAACTGGTCACGACGTCCACGCGATGATAGGGGTCGCGGGGATGGACCCAGACCTCGTCATCCTCTTCGAACCAGGCGTCCATGAGGTCCCACTTGAAGGCGATGTATCCGGGGTACGCCTCGCGTTCCCAGGCGGCGCGCTCGGCCACCCGGTCACCCACCTTGATGCTCCACAACCGCTCGCCGCCTTTGGTCAGCAGATCCATGTGGACGTCGGCCTGCGGAAAGTAATAAATGCCGAGCTTTTTGGGTTCGAGCAGCAGCATGACGCGCTTGCTGTCGGCCACGAAGGTATTTGCGAACCTCACCCGTACCCGCCGGGGGCTCAGCTCGAAGCGCGCCTCCGCGCCCCAGGGCCGGTCGATAGTGTTGATCGTCCGCTCTTCCAGGGTGCTCGCCATAGGTCATCCCCTTCCTTTGGTAGTCGGCCTTTCCATACCGATAGCCTACCCATGATCCAGGGAGACGACCCGACCTGAGTCTGGATTCGGGCTCAGGCGGGGGGTGCGTAAAGGGTCCGTACCGAGTCCGGGAGGGCTGCCAACACGTGGTCCGGGAGCTCCTGCTCGCCTCCGGGGTTACCCCAGACCTCGTCAATCACTTCCATAACCCACTGGTTGGCCATCTGAAGCACCGCTCGCCTCGGCATTTGCGCCTGCCCGAGCAGGGCCGTTCGCTGCTTTAAGACCGCCTCCAGCTCGTCCAGGTAGTTGTGTCCGAGCGCTTCCATGCCCAGTCGCACGTCCCCAGGGTCCTCCTTACGCTCGAGCGCCTCCACCTCTCTGGCTTTGAGGACGCTAATGGCATCGAGAAACCCCTGGGCAATCGGCATCACATCCGACCGCAGCCGGTTCATGGCCACAATTCGATCCGGGCCGACGGTCTCGGCCCACCCCTGCCTGGCCTCCGAGTCACCGAGTCGGCACGCTCCGTAGTAACTACCGTTTTTACCGGGAATCGACCTTCCGTCTAAGTGCCGGCACGTCCAGATGGTGTTCAGAAACTTGCCCTGCGAGTTCAGGACCACGAGATGCATGGCCTGGAATGCCGGGCACGCGCTGAATTCGGCATCGAACGGTTTCCGGAAGGGGCACTCGTCTGACGGCCGCCGGATCCGGGGCTCCCCCGCGGCGCGTGTCGATCGCGATGACTTGATGACCCTCAAATCGGGCTGACCTGCCTGACCCACGCCCACGCCCTCCCCACTACCTCCGCGGTACCTCTGCAAAACCTATCCTACACCGCGCAAAAAAATCTGCAAGACGCGAAAATCCCCGCGGGGGGTTCAGGCGTCCCTGAGCGGCTCTCCCAGGACGATCCCTTCTTCGCTGATCCGGAACTCACGGATCTGGATGTCGTGCTGGCTGGCTCGGGTCTTGAGCACCGTCACGGCGCGCCTGATCTCGGACCGGCTCCGAATGTACTGGAGAACCACCACGTTGTCGGCCAGTTGCGAGAAGGCGCCTTCGGAGAGACGGCGCACCTCAAACAGGTCGGCGATCTCGAGCGTCATCAGCGGGCTGATCCCCAACCGTGAGAAGCGCTGGGTCAGCGAGTACATCCACTCCCGAAATCGCAGCTCCTCCCCGGCCGCCAGGCTGAGGTCGCCCAGGCTGTCGATCAGGACCCGCCTGGCACCGACCTTCTGGACCCGATCCAGCAGCTCATAGACCCACTCGTCGATGTATATGTCCACCGGCGACCGGCTCATCACCTCGACCCCTGGAGCGTGGAGAGACCAGCCGAACCCGCCGGCCAATCGGCTCAGCTGCGACTCGTTTTCCTGGAGGCTGGCGATGATCCCAGGCTCCCCCCGGGCCGCCCCTCCCAGGATGAAGTGCAGGCCGAGCAGCGTCTTCCCCACCCCGGTGGGGCCGGCGACTACGGTCGATGAGCCCTGCCAATAGCCGTCGCCCAGCAAGCCGTCGAGGGCGGCGACTCCGGTGGAGACGCGTTCCGAACCCATCGCATACGCGCTGAGGTCGGTCGGGTCCGCCAGCCTCGGAAAGACATCGATTCCCCGGGACGACACGCGGTAGGCGTGTTCGCCGGATGCAAACCCGCTGCCCCGCAGCTTGACCACTTGCAGCACGCGAATCTCACGAGCGTTGAGCCGCCTCAGCGAAAGCGCCAGGATGGCATCAGCGACGGCGAACTCCGGCGCCTGGGTCGCTTCCTCCCGCTCGTATTCGCCCACCCAGAAGGAGGAGACGGCCAGCGCGCTCAGCTCGCTCGCCAGCTCGTGCAGGAACCGCCGAAATTGCGCTTCGTCGCTACAGAATGCCCGGAGCGCCTTGAAGCTGTCGATCACCAGCATGGCCGGGCGCCGCTCTTTCAGGATTCGGTCGATCGACGCCCGAGCGCCCTCCAGGCCATTCGCAATCAGCGCGCCCCCCAGGTCCTCATAGAAGACCGACTTTCCAACCGCCGCCGGGTCAAAGAAGCCGAGCGACTCTGCGTATCGGAGGATCTTGTCGAACGGCTCGGACACCGTCGACAGGTAGACCGCGGGGCGATCGGGACTGGCGTTGTGAAACACATACTGCTGGCTGAGGATGGTCTTCCCGCTCCCGGGAGGCCCGATGATCATGTTGATCGCGTTGGCCGGGAGTCCCCCATCCAGGATCTGATCGAGGCGCTCGTGCCCGCTGGGCAGGCGCGCGGTCACCGAGCCGGCATCCTGGCTCCGACACGAGCGAGGGCACTGGTACCCAGCAGGTCTTTGACGGTCGACACCAGCTGCAGGGGCGCGAGCGGCTTCTGGAGGAAGGCCTCGGCACCGGCCGCCAGTGCCTCGTCACCCAGGTCCATCGCCGCCACCGCCAGGACGCGGATCCCGCCGCGCTCCCGGATGCGCCGGCAGAAATCGAGGCCCTGGTTCCCTGAAATCAGCAGATCCACGATAACGACTTCGGGGGATTGCTCGGTCAGCAACCGTTCGGCCTCGGCCGCGCTCAGCGCCACGCGCACGTCATACCCCTCCGTGCGAAGGAAGTATTCCTCCAGCTCCGCGGCATACGGGTCGCGCTCGGCCAGCAGAATGAGGATTGGATGGCTCGGAGGCCTGACTGGTGCGGCCGCCGGCTGGACGCCCATCTCCAGCTGCTGGGCCAGGAGCCGGAACGCCTGCGAGAGTTGAACACCATCGTCCAGCTGGCCCTTGACGAACAGGAGCTGGTCCACCTGGGCCCGGGAATATTGGCGCTGCGAGCCCTTGCTCCGGGCCGGACGGACCGTGCCGTACCGTTCCTCCCACGAGCGCAGCGCGGAGGGCGAGATCCCGAGCATCCGCGCCACCGCGCTAATGCTATAGGCGGGCGTCTGAGAGGAGTCAGCCATCTGGCCTTACCTTATAGCAACTTACGCACAACCTCCGCAAGAGCATACTTCGGATACAACGATCGCGGGGCAACGGGAGGTGTGCGCCATGGCTGAGCAGCTGGACACGAGGAGCGGCTCGGGTTTGGACGCGAGGACGTGGATCGAGCACGCGCAAAAGGACGGCAAATGCTGTCAGCCGCAGGGCCAGAAGATCGAGGCTCTGCCGGCCGATGGCCAGCGGAAGGCACGGGAGCGATTGGCTAAGCCGGGCTAAAGCGTAGGCCCGGAGTCGTCGCGCTGGGCCGGTAGTTCAGACAGGCCCGGATAGCGGTTCCGGTAGTCCGTTATCAGCCCGTTCATGGCTTCCACCAGCCGTGTCCGCGGCCAGCTCTCCTGGACAGACTGCAAGATCAAGGTCTGGACGGGCGCGGCGAGGCGTGCGGCCGCCGTGACCCGAGCGTTCATCACCGTACTTTCGATTTCGTGTGCCTCCCAGAGCCGGTCGGCAAGAAGCGGGTCCGTCTCTGTGAGGTGAGGCCAGTGCTGTCGAACCACTTCGCTGATCGCCGCGTACTTCTCCGGCAAGGGAACCACCCAATCCGCGAGTTCCCCCACAATCCATTCAAACATTCCCTCCGTGTCCCCCCACGGAATGTCTTCCCCGACCACGACCTCTTCCCCGACCATGAGCATCGATCCTTCACACTCCTCGCGCTGAGCCAGAACGCTCGCTCATTAAGTAACGCCGGCGCACCGCAGCGCCATACGCCAGAGACCGGTCACCCTCCGTGACTCCGGCCACCGGGTGCGGCCACCGCCGCTCCGGACGTTCGTCTTCGCATGAGTGGTGAGCTACGCGGAGCTGGTTCGGAGGTTCCCGATCAGGATGGGGGTGGTGGTGGGCAGCTGCTGCTCGCCTGGCTCGACCGTGATCGCCAGCTGATCAAACCGTGGCACATCGCCGGAGATCGCGGCCGCCACGTTGCCATTGGGGTCGGCGCTGATCCCTTCATCCACCGGGACTCCACCCTTGATCAGCCAGATCTCATAGATGTGGCCGGCGGTCAGTCGCGGGAGCCCGCTCACGGTGAGCACCGCTTGCCGGCGGTCTTTGAGGTAGACCAGCCGAGCTTCCGCGCCAGGCGCTCGAGTGGGGTCGCCCTGGAATGTGTACACCAGTGGCTGCTGGCTGGCGGACAACTGGTAGCCGATGACCCCACCGACGCCCAGGGAGACCAGCACGGCGGCCGCCGCCGCCAGGTACGCCCGTCGGGGCGCCCACCTCGGCAAGCGGGAGCCTCGCCGGGTGAGCACCACGTCGGCGGGAGCCGATCCCGCGGCACTCCGGGATTGGGAGGGACTCGCCGCGATCGCCTGCGTGATCCGCTGGCGCAGCCCAGGAGGCGGCTGCACCTCGTCGCCGGTCAGCGCCAGGAGGGACTGGGTGGTGCGCAGCTCGGCCGCCGCCGCCGCATGCTCGGGGCACCCGGCCAGGTGCTCCTCCAGCCGCCGGGTCTCGGCCTCGGGCAGGGCATCGAGCGCGTACGCGCCCAGCAGCTCTTCGGCCTCGGCGTGGGTCATCGTCATGGCGTCACCCCGCGGGCTTGGAGGAAGCTGCGCATCTTCTCCAGCCCCATTCGCATGCGGCCCTTGACCGTCCCCAGCGGCAGGTTCAGCTGCCGAGCAATCTCGGTGTGGGTGTAGCCGCGGAAATAGGCGAGCTCCAGGGTGAGCCGCTGGGCTTCGGGAAGCTGTTGGAAGGCCTCCAGGATCTGCTTGCGCTCCAGGTCCAGCGCCACCGCTTCCCACGGGTCGGGCATTCCTGCCGTGCGCTCAATGCTCTCCAGCTGCGCCTCCCGGCGGGTCTTCGCCGTTCCCCGAAGGCGGTCGATCGCGCGATGGTGGACGACCGAGAGCAGCCAGTTCCGGAGGCTACCGCGCGACACGTCGAAGGATCCGGCATTCCGCCAGACTCCCAGAAAGGCGTCCTGGACGACGTCCTCCGCGGCGTTGCGATCGTTCAGAATCCGCAGCGCCAGGCCGTAGGCGAGGCGGCCGTATCGGTCGTAAAGAGATTCAATGGCGGTTGCCTCTCCACGCTTGAGCTGAGCAGCCATTTCACCATCCCGGTCGTCGGGCTCTCCGCTCATCTCCTCTTCCCTGTCTACGCGCGCCAGGCCCCCTCAGATCACCAACCTTATCAATCCGATTGATCCAGGGACGCCCCAAAGCCGTATGGAAGGGTGACACGTAAAACAAAGGAGGGAGGGATCATGTCCGACCATCTCGACTCCCCTGGACCGATCACGCTCACGAAAGGGGACGATTCGGCGTCCATCGGGCCGCCGATGGGCGATGCCAAGACCGACATCACCGACCTGTACGCCTTCTTGAAGCCCGACGACGACGCCGAGGCGAACGGCGAGCTCCCGGGCAAGTCGATCCTGATGCTCAACGTGAACCCGCTAGCGCCCGCCCTGGCGACCGAATTTGAGTCCGGGGCCGAGTACCTGATCAAGGTCGACACCAACGGGGACGCGGTTGAGGACATCACCTTCCGGTTCACCTTCTCGCCGAGGGTGGACGGTCAGCAGACCGCTCGTGTGCAGCGGATCGACAGCGCCGGGCCGATGGTCGTCGTCCCCAGCGCCCCGGTTTCCTTTGGCGCCGAGGCCGCCATCACCACCAAGGGGCCCTACCGGTTCTTTGCCGGCCTGCGCAGCGACCCCTTCTTCTTCGACCTCCTCGGGTTCATCGACGACTTCAATTTCGTCAACGGCGATTTCTTCGCCGACAAGAATGTGTTCGCCATCGTCCTCGAGGTCCCCAACCGAGCCCTGGGCGGGACTCCGGCCACGACCTCCGTCTGGGCGCGCACCCGCATCATCCAGAACGGCGCGCTGGTGAACGACGACCGGGTGGGTCGGGCGGCCATCAACACCGTGTTCAATCATGGCGTGGACAAGAACATCTTCAACGGCCTGGAGCCAAGTCAGGACGCGACCGCCATGACCAGCGAGGGGATCACGTTTGTGCAGAGCTTCAAGAACACGCTGACCGCGCTGGGCGGATCGCCGTCTCTTGCCACCGTGCTCCTGCCCGACGTACTCAATTACGACTTCTCCAAACCGACGGCTTACGGGCAGCTCAATGGCCGCCGGCTCCAGGACGACGTCATCAGCATCTCGCTCAGCCTGGTGACCAACGGCGGGCTGACGACCGACAACGTTGGACCACACACGGACTACCTTGACCACTTCCCGTACGCCGGGAAGCCGCACTAGGAGGGTGGGAGCAATGAAGCAACTCGATCGACGCCAATTCCTGGGGATGGCCGCCGCGGGTTCAGCGGTCGCCCTCGCCAGCGCCGCGGTCCCGATGAGTGGGATTCTGACCTGGACCAGCGCCCAGACCCTCAACTTCCGCGCTATCGTCGGGCTCCCGAAGCATCCGCTACCCATGTACGCCTCGTTCGTGGTTGAGGGAACAGCAAACCTTGATCGCGGCACCGGGACCGTGGTCAAGAGCCTCTATGCGGGTGCACCCGAGGCCATGAGCAGCATCCTGTTCCCCGGGACCGTCCGGTCGATCCGAGTGACTGGCGTCCAGCGGTCGGGTGACACGATCAAAATTGCCGGGGTGGTCGTCGGCGAGCCGAAGCTCGGCCCCCGCGAGAAGGGCATCGTCTCGATCGTGATCAACCAGGCGGAGAAGACCGCGAAAGCCGACTTCCTCGGCACACCGGTGGTGCTGCGTGTGCAGTAACGGGTCACGGCAGAATCGTTAGAATCCCCGCCCCCGCGTCATGTCCCTCCCCCTGAGCTGAGGGGGAGGGGCAGGCTGGGAGTGCAAGGTCCTACAGATCGCCGAGCCGCTGCTCGATCAAGGCACGCTCGGCCGGGTTGGTCGCCAGGGCCAGGGCCCGGCCGTCTGCCTCCCGGGCGTCGGAATTCCGGCCGAGTGCCCGCAGCAGCTGGGCCCGGGTGGCATGGAACAGGTGGTAGTTCTTCAATTCTTCAGCCAGCCCGTCGACCTCTTCGAGCGCCGGGGCAGGCCCGACCACGTGCTGCATCGCGATGGCACGGTTGAGACGGACCACCGGAGTCGGCCAGAACCGCTGGAGCGAGTTGTACAAGAAGAAGATCTGCGGCCAGTCGGTCGCCTCCCAGGTCGGGGCTTCGGCGTGACAGGCCGCGATCGCCGCCTGGATCTGGTACGCGCCGGGCCGCCGAAACCAGGTGACCCGCTCGATCATATCGGCGGCTTCCTTGATGGCGGCGTGGTCCCAGCGGCGGCGGTCCTGGTCCTTCAGCAACACCAGGCCTCCGTTGGCATCGAACCGCGTCTGGGCCCGGGCCAGGTGGAGGCGCATCAGGGCCAGCAGTCCGATGGCTTCGGGTTCGTCCGGCATCAGGCGCACCAGCAGATTGGTCAGCCAGAGGGCGTCCTCAGCTAACTCCCGCCGTTCCGGGGCGGCCCCGCTGCTGGCCAGATAGCCCTCGTTAAAGGTGAGATAGAGAACCGCCAGCACCTCCCCCAGCCGATCGCCCATCTCGGCGTCATCGGGGACCCGGTAGGGAATGCCGGCCTCCACGATCTTCCGCTTGGCCCGCACGATCCGCTGCGCCATGGTGGTCTCCGTGGTGAGGAAGGCGCTGGCAATCTCCGGCGTCGTGAGCCCCATTACCGCCCGCAAGGTCAGCGCAACCTGCGCCTCGCGCGCCAGCGCCGGGTGGCAGCAGGTGAAGATCAGCTGCAGGCGGTCGTCGCCCGCGCCGTGAATCTCAGCCATCTGCGACCCCACCAGCAGCGACAGCTTTTCCTGGTACTTCGCCTTCCGGCGAAGGCGGTCCAGGGCCTTCCGTCGGGCGGTGGTCAGCAACCAGGCGCCCGGCTTGTCGGGGATGCCCTGGGCCGGCCAGTGTTCCAGGGCCTCGACCACCGCCTCCTGGACCAGCTCTTCGCCGAGGTCGAAGTCGCCCAGGAAGCGAACCAGGGCCGCCGTCAGCCGGCCGGCTTCCTCTCGGAAGACCCTGGTGAGGGCTGCATCCACCCGAAGGTCCCTCCCCCCTTGCGGGGGAGGGTGGGGGTGGGGGGTCTTGTGCCGGTGCGCCGCGGACTGGGGAGGGCCGTCTGGCGTCTACATGCCCCCGCGGTCCACGACCGGCCGAATTTCGACCGTGCCGCCCCCCGGCCAGCTCTTGGCGATGGCGATCGCCTCGTCCAGGTTGGCCACACTCAGGATCCCGTAGCCGCCGACCGTCTCCTTCGACTCGCTGAAGGGGCCGTCGGTCACGACCGCGGTCCCACCGTTGTGCTTGATCGTGGTGGCCGTGTGGGTGGGCTGCAGCTGGTGCCCCTCCACGATCTTGCCCTTCTGGGAGAGCTCGCCCCACCATTGGCCGGTGCGGCTGTAAAGCTCGTTCCGCTTCGCCTCCGGGAGCTTCTCCCAAGCGTCCGCCTCATCGACCAACAGCATCATGTATTTCATTTCCGTCCTCCTTGGAGCCTTCTGTATTCTGTCCAGTCGACGAACGGAGGCGCCGGAAATCGACAGCGGCGCCCAGTCAGCTGCGTTTTCGTAACTCGGCGGGGCGGACGATGGTGATGTAGCCGGCCCGCTGGATGATGTCGCCCCGGCCGGCGAGTCGCGACAGCGCCCGGTTGACGTTCTCCCGGCTGGCCGCCACCATGCCGGCCAGGGTTCGCTGGGTCAAGCGCATCTCGATCCGGACGCCCTCGCTGGTCTTCTGGCCGTGCTCGGCGGCGAGATCGAGCAGCTTGCGCGCCACCCGCCCGGGGATGTCGAGGAAGGCGGCTTCGGAAAAGCTCTCGTCCACCTGCCGAACGTAGCCGCGCAGCACCTGGATGATGCGCCGGACAACCGCCGGGTTTCGCTCCACGAACGCCAGCAGGGCCTGCCGCTCGACGGTCAGACACTCGGTCGGCTCCATCGCCTCGGCGTCCATGCTCCGGATCGGATCCTCATCAAAGAGCGTCAGCT
>DASQAY010000166.1:0-2785 GCA_035635515.1 Candidatus Eiseniibacteriota bacterium
TGTCGGCGCCGCGTACCGCCGCCTCCGCCGTCACTACGGCTTCGATACCGAAGTTGTACCGGCCCTTCTGTTCGGCAACCAGGGCGCGGGCATGCTCAAGATTGCGACTCCACACTCGGACCTTCCGCAGCGGCCGGATGGACGCGATGGCCTCCAGGTGTGTGCGGGCCTGGACCCCGGCTCCGAGAATGGCCAGCTCGGTCGCGTCCTTACGGGCAAGCAGGTCGGTGGCCACGCCGGAGACGGCGGCGGTGCGAATGGCGGTAATGGTGGCCCCATCCATGAGCGCCGAGAGCCGCCCGGTATCCGCTTCGAACAGCAGCACCGCTCCCTGGTGGGTGTCGATGCCACGACTGGCGTTGCCGGGGAAGACCGATACCGCTTTCATGCCCAGGGCCCCTGCCCGATCGCCGTCGGCTGACAGCTGGCCGGGCATCACACCAAGGAACCCGCTGCCATCGGGCATCCGCATCACCATCCGCAAAGGGACCAGGGCCTTCCCCCTGGCCAATGCGGCCAGTGCGTCGCGCATCACCGCGATGCAGGCAGGCACGGGCAACAAACGCGCGACGTCCTCTGCCGAGAGTACGAGGACCTGCATCAGGCTGCCACTGTGTCCATCTGTGATACGAGCGCCGCGCGCTCACCGGGGCTCAGATGGATGTCCACGGCCTCGAGCCATAGCGAAAAGTGCTCAACCCGGCGCGGCCCGATCAGGGCCGCGGTCACCTGTGGATGGCTCAGCACCCAGGCCAGCGCCAGCGCCCCCATGTCGACGCCGCGCTCGGTGGCGGCGGCCCGCAGGGCATCGATCGATCGGAAGGTCCGCTCATTCAGCAGGTGCCGGTACGGCTGGGGACGCAGCCCCATTCGCGAGTCTTTCTGCGGCTGTTCGCCGTATCGGTACTTCCCGGTCAGCAGGCCCCCGGACGTGGGCCCAAAGGGGGTGATCGCCAGCTGCTCCGCGGCGGCCAGGGGAAGCACCTCGGCCTCGATCGCCCGGTCCAGCAGGCTGTAGCCATTCTGCACCGATTCGTAGCGGGCCAGGCCCAAGCCGTGGCTGGCCGACAGCGACTCGTTCAGCTGCCGAGCATCGATGTTGCTGGCGCCGATGAATCGCACCTTGCCGCCCCGTACCAGCTCGTCCATGGCCCTCAATGTCTCCTCAACCGGCGTCTCGGGGTCGGGCTCCATGATGACGTAGAGGTCCAGATGATCCGTTTGCAGCCGGCGAAGACTCCCCTCCACGGCCTGCATGACGTGGCGTCGGGAGAGGCCGCGATCGCTGGGCCCCTCCGCCATGGCGTAGAAAACCTTGGTCGAGAGGATGACCTTGTCCCGTGTCTTGCGCGCCTTGAGCCAGGCTCCGATCATCCGCTCCGATGCACCCCCGCCATAGCTGTCGGCGGTGTCGAAGTAGTTAATGCCGACATCGAGGGCGCGGTCCATCAGGGCAAACGCGGTGGCCTGGTCCTCCCCCTTCCCGAATAGCTCCGGAGCAGATCCGACCCCTCCAAATCCGCCACAGCCAAGGCCCAGGACCGAGACCTGCATCCCGGTCCGCCCGAACAGCCGGTAGTCCATCTTCCCTTCGAGATGGTAAAGGTTTTTCTCACTGGTATCATCGGCGAGACAGCATGTCGGTGCAGCAGCGGGCACGTTTGCGTCATCAAAGCGACATCGAGGTCCATCGCATCGACGGCGGCGTCGTGCAATGGCTGATCGACCAGGAAATCGGCGCCCAGCATGTGATGGCGTACCGGCTGACGGTTGACCCCCGCTCGACTGCGAGCCACGTCCACATCGGCGCGGAGGAAGTCCTCTATGTCCTGGAGGGCACCGGCGAGGTGCGAGTGGAGGATGCCACCCACGTCGTGAGCCCCGGACGCGCGGTGTTCGTCCCGGACGGCGCCGAGCACAGCTATGTCAGCACCAGCGGCGCTCCCCTGGTCGTGGTGGGGGCCATGGCGCCGCCCATCGACCCAGACGAGATCCACCCGGCCATCCCGAGACTCGACCTGACCGCCATCCGCTCGTCGGGCGTTGACGAGGCCGGGGTGAAGCCCACCATGATGGACGAGCGGCGAGTAGCCCCGACGCTGATGGGGAACCGAAGCTTTCGCGTCCTGGTCAGCCCGGCCGTTGGTTGTCAGCGGATGACCCAGTTCACGGGCGTTATCCCCACCGGGCGGGCGCCGTTGCATGCCCATCCGCACGAAGAAGCGGTCTACATCCTGGCTGGCTCCGGCCGCCTCTGTATCGAGGAGAACCCGGCCGGGGAATTGCGCCCCGGCTCGGTCGTTTTCTTCCCGATCGGCGTGCGGCACACCCTGGAGAACACCGGCCAGGAGGACTTGAGGGTGCTGGGCGCCTTCTCGCCGGCCGGATCACCAGAAGCGAAGTTGCCGCCGACGCGATAGGGCGAGACCCCCTCCCCTACCCCTCCCCGCAAGGGGGAGGGAGAATCGGAAGAACCTACGACCCTGCCCCTCCCCGCAGGGGGAGGGAGATTTATTCGTGAATCGCTCTAGATGCCGAGGTATGCCCGTTTCATCTGGGGATTTTCGAGTAGCGCGGCGGCTCGGTCTGCGAGCACGACCTTGCCGCTCTGCAAGACATAGCCACGGTTGGCGATCCCGAGGGCCATCACGGCGTTCTGCTCCACGACGAAGATCGTGATGCCGGTGGCATTCAGGCGCTGAATCGTCTCGAACTGCTGCTCGACCAGCACCGGGGCCAACCCCATGGACGGCTCGTCCATGCACAGGAACCGGGGTCGCGACAT
>DASQAY010000167.1:0-2647 GCA_035635515.1 Candidatus Eiseniibacteriota bacterium
CGCGGGCGTCGCGTTCTGAGCGTTCGGAAGACTCGGGTCCAGCGTCGGGCAGCACCAACCGAAACGCCGCGCCACGGGTGTTCCGCCTGACCAGGTCAAGGCGGCCCCCGTGGGACTCCGCGATGGCCCGGCTGAGCGCCAGGCCCAGGCCCGCACCGCCGGTGTCGCGGCCCCGCGCGCCGTCGAGGCGGGCAAACCGCTCGAAAAGCACCCCCTGGAGGCTCTCCGGAATTCCGGGGCCTTCGTCCGTGACCTCGAGGGTCCACCCATGGGCGTCCCGCGCCCCGCGGAGCCGGACGGTGGTGCCGGGTGGCGAGTGCCGGACGGCATTATCGAGCAGGTTGTCGAAGACGCGGCGCAGCAGATCCGGGTCCGCGGAGAGGGTGCCCGAGTCGGGCGCCTCCACCTCCAGGCTGACCTGCCGGCCCTCCGCCATCGGTCGCCAGCGGGCACCCGCCTCGTGCAGCAGATCGGCGACGTCGACCGGGACCCGGGCCGGCTGGAGCGCCCCGGCATCGGCCCGGGCCAGCATCAACAGCTGATCCACCAGGCGCGCCATATGGTTCACCTCGCCGTCGATTTCATCCAGCACCCGGACGTACTCGGCGGGCGTCCGGGGGCGGGCCAGCGCCCCCTCCAGCTCGCTGCGCATCAGGGTGAGCGGACTGCGCAGCTCGTGCGAGGCATCGGCGGTAAACCGCCGCAGGCTTTCGAAGCCGGCCTCCAGCCGCGCCAGCATGGCATTGAAGGTCTGCACCAGCTCGCCCATCTCGTCCGGCGGTACCTTGACGTCCACCCGCCGATGGAGGTCATGCTCGCTCATCGACCGGGCCATGGCAGCGATGCGCTTGACCGGTAGCAACACGCTACTGGTCAGCCGGTAGGCGAGGAACGTCCCCCCCGCCACGATGAGGGCGGAAAAGATGGCGAGGAAGAGAAACGTTTGGGCCAGCCCCGCCTGCAACTCGGCCGTCGAACGGTTCACTACCACCACAGAGCCGGTCGCCTGGGTCGCTCGCAAGGGCTCCGCATACACGCGCCAGGACACGCCATGACTATCGCGGACGCTGCGCCACACGGGCGCGTGCTGCTGGCGCACGGTCTGGGCCAGGGCCGTCAGCGTCGACGGGGAGAGCGACTGGGTCGTGGTCTTGGTAATGGCACCGTCCGGTGCCACGACGGCGGCGGCCACGGCGATCCCCCCCGGGGTCTCGGTGGGCAGGTCGGCGTCCAAGTGCACCGTCCCATTGACGTCTTCGATCCCGGCCACGATCACCGCCGCCTGTGATCGGAGGACCTGGTCAACCTCGCCTTGTTCGGCGTTGGTGAGCGCCAGGGCCAGCCCGGTATCGGCCACCAGGATGGCGGCCGCCAGCAGGCCGGCATAGGTCAGCACCAGGCGGCCGCGCGTGCTGGCCAGCAGCCGTCTCATTCCCTGGCTTCCAGGCGGTAGCCCGCGCCCCGGACGGTCACGAAGGGGTCAGCCGCCCCCGCCGTGGTCAGCTTGCGTCGCAGCCGGCCGATGTACACCTCGATCAGGTTGACCCCACCCTCGAAGTCATAGTTCCACACGTTTTCGATGATCTGGTTGCGCGACAGGAGCTGGCCGGGGTGGCGAATGAAGAAATCCAGGATGGCGAATTCCTTGGCGGTGAGCTCCACCTCGCGGCCGTTCACGGTGAGCCGGTGGGCCGCCGTATCGAGGGCGATGGCCCCCGCCGTCAGCAGGGCGGTCCGATCGGGCAGGTGGCGACGCGCCAGGGCGCGGATCCGGGCGATGAGCTCCCGGATGGCGAAGGGCTTGACCATGTAATCGTCGGCCCCGCCCTCCAGCCCGCGCACTCGGTCATCGATCGCATCGCGGGCGGTGAGCATCAGGATGGGCGCGCTCACCCGCTGCTGGCGGAGCTCCCGGCTCACCTCAAACCCGTCGCGGCCCGGCAGCATCACGTCCAGCACGATGACGTCGTAGGCGGCGCTGAGGCCGGCCGCCACGCCCTCCACGCCGTCATGGATGACATCGACGGCCAGCCCCGACTCGCCCAACCCACGCTGCATGCTGGCCGCCAGCCGCCGGTCATCCTCGACCAGGAGAACTCTCATTTGAGTTCAGTATCCCCGCCAATGTTAAAGATTGGCTAAAAGCACCCTGAAGGAGCGCCGCCGATCCCCGCCCCTCAGTGGGTCAGGGCGGGGTGCTCGCCGTCCGTTTTAGGCGGGGTTCAGCGGACGGCTACAGACTCAAACCACGACATTCCAGAGGAGGTGCTCGCGATGCGGACAGCCCAAAGGATCCTGTTCGTCGCCGCCCCGGTGCTGCTCGGCGGAGCGCTGGTGACGGCCGTCACGGCCGCGGCGACAGCGCCCACGGTCGGACGCGCGGCAGCGGCCGCGTCATCGGCTCCGAAAGTGGGGACCACCCCGACGCCGGAGACGGAAACCAAGGACACCGAGCAGCCGGGGGCTGCCGAGGCGCCCGAAGCGGCGTCGGCCAACGAACCCGCCGGCGGCGGGCATTCGGATGAGGCGCCCGGGGCGACCGCCGAGTCGGCCGTCGACCACCAGTTCGAAGGGAACGAGTAAGCTCTCCCCCCTTTCCCGAGGCCCGGAGGTTTCCCGCCCCGGGCCTTTTCTTTTTTCCTCAGCC
>DASQAY010000168.1:0-13073 GCA_035635515.1 Candidatus Eiseniibacteriota bacterium
GTCGGCGATTTTGCGGGGACCCCGGTGATGGGACGGGTCTTCAAATTGGGCGACGGCGTCTCGACCGACGCCATCATCCCGGGCCGCTACAACGTGACTACCGACCTGGCCGCCTTGGGGAAGGCCTGCCTGATCGAAGGGCGCCCAGACTTCGCCACATCGGTCCAGGCCGGCGACGTCATCGTGGCCGGTCGCAACTTCGGCTGCGGCAGCTCGCGCGAGCACGCCCCCCTGGCCATCAAGGCCGCCGGGGTCAAAGCGGTGGTGGCCAGCAGCTTTGCCCGCATCTTCTACCGGAACGCCGTCAACGTCGGCCTGCCCATCATCCAGTGCGAGGCGGTCTACGACGCCGTCGCCGAGGGTGACCCGATTGACGTCGACACGAAGTCTGGGACGATTGAGAGCGGCGGCCGCCGGTTCCAGGGGGAGCAGCCGTCGGCCGTGGCGCTCACTATCATGCAGGCCGGTTCCCTTGTGGATCTGATCAAGACCAGTGGCTGGAGGGCCATCGAGGAGAGTGAACGCCAGTCAGGGCGTTCACTCCGAGCGATGCCCGAAGACGGCTCGTCAGCAGGGGACGCGCCCGACTCCCTCGCAGGCGAGCGAACCTCGATCGCGCGTGTCCCCGGGGGGCTGAGCGAGGTTGTCGAGTCTCGCGAGCCGCACCAAGGCGAGCGAAACTCTGCTCCGCGCAAAGCGGCGATTCGTACGGAACCAACGAGCTCACGACCTCAGGAGGGTTAGATGATGACCATTGTTGTGATGAGCGCGAGCTGTCCCGAGTGTGCGGCCACCGTCAAGCTCGCCCCGGACGTGGAGAAGGGCGAGATCGTGCAGTGCGCGGAGTGTGGCGCAGAGCTCGAAGTGTTCGAGACCAGCCCAGTGGAACTGAGACTTGCCCCTGAGGAAGAGGAAGACTGGGGAGAATGAACGCCGAAAAGGCGTTCATTCCGAGCTCGGCTCGGGTGACGCCAGCAGACGAGGGTACGCGCCCGACTCCTGCGAGTTCGCGCGGCGTAGGTCGCGCGTGTCCTAGTGGAGACGAGCGAGGTCTCGAATTTCGAGGCGCGCACCAAGCGCCGAGAAACTCTCCGCGCCGGATAGGCGTGACACGCTGGAGTGTTCTTAAATGAGAATCGGTATCCTGTGCTCCCGCATTCGCGTTGAGGAGAAGCTCCTCTTCGAGGCCTTCGAACATCGGAGGCTGTCCTTCGACCGGATCGACGACCGTGAGGTGGTGTTCAACCTCCAGCAGCCTTCCCTCCCCTATGACGTGGTGCTGGAGCGCTGCCTCCATCACTCGCGGGCGCTCTACGCGCTGAAAGTACTCAATAACTGGGGCGTCCCGACGGTCAACCGCTACGAGGTGGCGCTCACCTGTGGCGACAAGATCAACACCTCGACCGCGCTGGCCGCCGCCGGCGTGCCGAGCCCCAGGACCCTCGTGGCCTTTACTCCGGAATCGGCCCTGCGGGCGATCGAGACCCTGGGATACCCGGTGGTCCTCAAGCCGGCGATTGGCTCCTGGGGGCGGCTGCTGGCCAAGATCTCAGACCGGGACGCGGCCGAGGCGCTGCTGGAGCACAAGGAAACCCTCGGCTCCTACCAGCACGCCATCTTCTACATCCAGGAGTACGTGGACAAGCCGGCCCGGGACATCCGTAGCTTCGTGGTCGGGGACGAGACGATCGGCGCCATCTTTCGGGAGTCGGACCACTGGATCACCAACACCGCCCGCGGCGGGCGGGCCCGCAACTGCCCGCTCACCCCCGAGATCGACCGGCTGTCGCGGGCCGCGGCCCGCGCCGTCGGTGGAGGCGTGCTAGCCATCGACATCCTGGAGCACGCGGACGGCCTCCTGGTCAGCGAGGTGAACTACACCATGGAGTTCCGGAATAGCATCGAGACCACCGGGGTGGACATCCCCGGGCGGATCGTTGACTACGTGGTGGCCGTGGGTCGCGGCGCTATCCCCGCCGAGGCGGTCCCGGCATGATCGCCGCCGCGGAGCCGGAGGTGGCGGTGGACGGGGTCGCGCTGCTGACCGACATGCTGGAGATTCCCAGCCTGAGCACCCAGGAAGCCACGCTGGGCCAGTGGCTGGTCCGCCGCTTGCGGACCCTGGGGTTTACCGCCCGGCGGGACGAGGTCGGCAATGTGATCGCGCTCTGGGGAAGCGGGCCCAAAGAGATCGTCCTGCTCGGGCACATGGACACCGTCCCCGGATGGATCCCGGTGCGCCGCGAGGGCGACTTGCTCCACGGCCGGGGCGCCGTGGATGCCAAGGGCCCGCTGGCGGCGGCCGTCATGGCCATTGCCGCCCAGGCCACCGCCGGCACCTATCGGTTCACCCTGATCGCCGCCGTCGAGGAAGAGGGCAGTTCGCGGGGCGCGCGCCACCTGGTCGGCCGGCGGCCGCCGGAGCACCTGGTCATCCTCGAGCCCAGCGGCTGGGACGCGATCACGGTCGGATACAAAGGGAGCCTCCGCGTGCGCTATCGCCTGTCCCAGCCCATGGGGCACGGCGCCGGCCCGACAGCCAGCGCGGCCGATCAGGCGATCGCCTTCATCCGCCGCATCCAGGACCATGCCACCGCCTCATCCGACGGGAAGGGGGCATTCGAGCGCCTGGACACGCGGGTGATTCGCTTCCATGGCGACCACGACGGGATGCGGGACAGCGCCGCCATGACGCTCGGCTTTCGGATCCCGCCGGGATGGGACGTCGAGGCATTGAAAACCCAGCTGCAGGAGTGGGGAGCGACCGCCGAGCTCCGATTCGAGAGCGGTGAAGCGGCCGTCCGGTCGGAAAAGAACTCGACCCTGGCTCGCCGCTTTATCCAGGCCATCCGGACCGAAGGCGGTACGCCCCGGTTCAAACTGAAGACAGGGACCTCCGACATGAACATCCTGGCCCCGGTCTGGGGCTGCCCGGCGGTAGCGTACGGCCCCGGTGACTCCCGGCTGGATCACACGCCGGAGGAAGCCATCGACCTGGCCGAGTTCCAGCGCGGCATCGAAGTACTGAGCGAGGTGCTGCGGACGCTGTGATCCGGGCGGCGATCGTGGGCGGCTCGGGCTATGCGGGCGGCGAGCTACTGCGCCTGTTGCTGTCGCATCCCGACGTGGAGGTGACCCAGGTCACGTCGGAGCGGCTGGGCGGCAAGTATGTCCACAGCGTCCACCCGCACCTGCGCCGGCGCACGGAGCTGAAGTTCACGCCACGAGCCGAGCTCCTCCCCGTCGACGTCCTGTTCCTGGCTCTTCCCCACGGGCAGGCGGGCCAAGAAATCGAGCGGTTTCTCCCGCTGGCGCCCCTGCTGATCGATCTCTCGGCGGATTTCCGCCTGCACGATCCCGCCGGGTACCCGACCTGGTACGGCTGGGAGCATCCGCGCCCGGCGCTGCTGCACGACTTCGTCTACGCCCTGCCGGAACTGCACCGGGAGGAGATCCGCCATGCCGATCGCCTGTCCACGGGCGGCTGCCTGGCGACGGCGGCGATCCTCGGCCTGTACCCCCTGACCCGAGCCGGCGTCCTCGATCCGACCCTGCCGGTCGTGATCGAGGGCAAGACGGGATCGTCCGCGGGCGGGGCCGAGTCCGGCCCGGCATCCCATCATCCGCATCGGAGCGGCGAGATGCGCTCGTTCGCTCCCACCGCCCACCGGCACACGGCCGAGATCATCCAGGAGCTGGGCCTGAACGGGCGAAGCCCCGGCGTGGCGTTCTCGGCGACCGGCGTGGAGGCGGTCCGCGGGATCCTGATCACGGCCCACGTCTACCTGCAGGACGATCTGAGCGAGAAGGACGTGTGGAAGCTCTATCGAGCCGCCTATGCCGACGAGCCGTTCATGCGCATCGTCAAGGAGGGGCAGGGCATCCATCGCTATCCCAACCCCAAAATCCTGAGCGGCACGAACTACTGCGACGTCGGGTTCGAGCGCGACCCCCACTCCCGCCGCCTGGTGGTCATGACCGCGCTGGACAACCTGATGAAGGGGGCGGCCGGCCAGGCGGTGCAGGCGTTCAACATCCGCTCCGGCCTGGATGAGCGGACCGGCCTGGATTTCAGCGGCCTCTACCCCATTTAGCGCTCATGCTGATCATCAAGGTTGGCGGCAGCTTGTCTCAGCTGGACCCACTGCTGCGCGATGTGGCGAGCTGGCGAGACCCGCTGGTCGTCGTGCACGGGGCCAACCGGGAGCTCAACGACCTGTCGACCCGCCTCGGCCACCCGCCGCGCCTGGTTACCTCCGAGCGCGGTGAGCTCAGCCGCTTTACCGATGCGGAGACCATGGACTACTTCTTGATGGCCTACGCGGGCAAGGTGAACAAGCGAATTGTGGAACGGCTCCGCGCGCTGGGCGTCAATGCGGTCGGGCTCACGGCCATGGACGGCGGGATCGCCATCGGGCGGCGAAAACCGGACCTCCGGATCAAGGAGGGTGACAAAGTCAAGGTGCTGCACGGCGACCACAGCGGCTCCATCGAACAGGTCGAACCGAGGCTCCTGCGGCTGTTGCTGGACGCCAGGTACCTCCCCGTGCTGACTCCCCCCGCCATCAGCCATGAGGGGGTGGCCATCAACGTGGATGGCGACCGCCTGGCCATGGAAGTCGGCGCTGCCCTGGGGGCGGACCGGTTGCTGATCTTCGCCGATACGCCGGGGTTCCTCCGCGATCCCGACGACGAGTCCACCCTGGTGGCCACGATGCAGGGCGACGAGATCGAGGGCTACTTTTCCTCGGCCCGCGGCCGGGCCCGGGTGAAGCTGCTGGCGGCCCAGCAGGCCCTGCGGCGCGGGATCAAGGCGGTTGCCCTGGCCGACGGGCGTCGCGAACATCCCCTGCTCGATGCCATGAAGGAAGCCGGCACCTGGATCCGCGGATGAAGGACGTGGTCCACCGGTTGATGCCGCTCCCCCTGCACGCCGACCGCGGGCTCAGCCTGGTGCGCGGCGATGGCTGTTACCTCTGGGACCAGCAGGGTCGCCGCTACCTGGACATGATGACCAACTACGGGGTCAACATCCTGGGGCATGGCCACCCCGCCGTGAATGCCGCGGTCACAGCCCAACTGGAACAGTTGACCAACGCGCACCAGAGCTTCGATACCCCCGCCCGGCAGGATTTCCTGGATGCACTGGCCGCCCTGCTGCCTCCCTCCCTCAGCCGGGTCTCCTTCGCCAACTCCGGCGCCGAGTCGGTCGAGGCGGCGCTCAAGTATGCGAGGGTGTCTACCGGACGGCCCACGATGATCGCCATGCACCGCGCCTACCACGGCCGCACCTTCGGAGCGCTGGCCGCCACCTCGGAGGCCAAGTATCGCGACCCGTTCACGCCCATGCTCCCCGGCTTTCGCCATATTCCGTTCGACGACCTCCACGCGCTCGACGCCGCCATGGACGACACGGTGGCGGCGGTCATCGTCGAGCCCATCCAGGGCGAGGCCGGGGTCCGCCTGCCGGCGGATGGCTATCTGGCCGGGGTTCGGGAGCGGTGCACCGCTGGGGGCGCGCTGCTGATCCTGGACGAGATCCAGACCGCCTTCCGAACCGGCGCGCCCTTCGCCTTCAGCGCCAGCGCGACTGATCCGGACATCCTGTGTCTCTCCAAGGGCATCGCCAACGGACTGCCGATGGGGGTCACCGTGACCACCGAGGCAGTCGGCGAGCGGATTCCAAAAGGGAGCCACGGCAGCACCTTCGCCGGCAATCCGCTGGTCTGCGCCGCCGGCGCCGCCACCCTGCGGGTGCTGGCGGATCCCGAGCTCCATCTGCGGGCTCAGCGGCTGGGGGCCGCGTTCCTCGAACGCCTGCGCGCCCTACAGCGTCCCGAAATCCGCGAGGTGCGCGGCCGCGGCCTGATGGTGGCTCTGGAGCTGAAGCGACCGGCCACGGCCCTGATCAAAGCCCTCCAGGATCGCGGGGTCCTGACGCTGCCGGCGGGTGCCACGGGCATCCGGTTCCTGCCCTCAGTCCTGATCGACGAGCGGCAGCTGGAGGAAGCGACCGACGTGCTGGCCGTTGCCATCGCTGCCGGCGGTGACCTGCGCCACCTATGATGGGCGCGGAGGTGGGACCACATGCTCAAGAACGCGCGCCTGAATGCGTCGTTGCCGGCGAAAGACCTGGCTCGGGCAAGAGCCTTCTATGCTGACAAGCTGGGGCTGGTGCCGGTGCGGGAGGGCCCGCAAGGCCTGGCGTCATTCCTGTTTTACGAGGCCGCCCAGGGCGACCGGTTCCTGATCTTTCACAGCCGGGGCACCCCCTCGGGGCAGCACACCCAGATGGGCTTTGAGGTTGACGACATCGCCCGCGAGGTCAAGGACCTTCGAGCGCGGGGCGTGGTCTTTGAAGAGTACGATTCGCCGGGCCTCAAGACGGTCGACGGCATTGCCGAGGGTGGGGGAGCAAAGTCCGCCTGGTTCAAGGACAGCGAGGGCAACATGATCGCCATCGTCCAGCCTGCCGTCGTCCCCGCTGCCCGATAACGGCGAAGCACCAGTCGAGCCTGCCAGGCTTACACTGCGGAGCAGGGGCATGGCGGGCTCGATGCGTTTCGAGGACTTCTCTTTCGGCGCTCTCCAGATCGACGGCGTCACCTACGACTATGACGTCGTCATCGACCGTGGTGAGCTGCACAAGCGCAAGAAGACAGCCTCGAAGCCATTCCGCGAGGCCTATGGCCATACCCCGCTCTCCATCGAGGAGAGAATCCCGTGGAAGTGCCGGCGGCTGGTGATCGGCACGGGCGCGCATGGGGCCCTGCCGGTGATGAAGGAAGTCAAGCGGGAGGCTGACCGGCGCGGCGTGGAGCTGCTCACGCTGCCCACGCACGAGGCCATCGGCCTGCTGAATCAGGGCGACAAGAAGACCAACGGCATCATCCATGTGACCTGTTGACCGCCTCCATCGCGATGCGGTCCTTCGGATCGACGCCACTGACGGTCACTCGGATCGGCGTGGGACTCGCCGCGCTGGGGCGGCCGGGCTACATCACGCTGGGACGGGAGGAGGACCTGGGCGACGACCGGACCATCGGCGCCCTGGAGCGCCGATGCCACGAGGTGCTGACCGCGGCCTATGCTGCCGGCGTCCGGTACGTCGATGCCGCCCGCTCCTATGGGCTGGCCGAAGCGTTCCTGGCTTCGTGGTTTGCCACGCGAACCCTCTCTCAGGGCGCGGTGACCGTTGGATCGAAGTGGGGATATACCTACGTCGGTGCCTGGCGAGTCGACGCCAGGGTGCACGAGGTGAAGGACCATTCCCTCGAGGCCCTGCGCCGGCAGATCACCGAAAGCCGCGCCTGGCTGGATGGCCGGCTCAATCTCTACCAGATTCACTCAGCCACCCTCGAGAGCGGGGTGCTGGAGGATCGCGCGGTGCTGTCCGAGCTCGCCCGCCTGCGTGGCGAGGGTCTGATCATCGGCCTCACCGTCAGCGGACCTCGACAGGCGGAGGCGATCAGGCGCGCCTTGCGCGTGGACGTCGACGGCGTGAATCCGTTCCAGTCGGTGCAGGCGACCTGGAACCTGCTCGAACCGTCGGCCGGTCCGGCGCTGACCGAAGCGCACGATCGTGGTTGGGGGGTCATTCTGAAAGAGGCGCTCGCTAATGGGCGGCTGGCCGGCCGAGCCCTGACCTCGGGAAGCCATCAGCTGCGGGAAGTCGCGAAACGCCGGGGCGCCCCGGTGGACGCCGTCGCTATCGCGGCGGCCCTCGCCAACCCGTGGGTCGACGTGGTCCTCAGCGGCGCCGCCACCATCGACCAGCTGCACAGCAACCTTAGCGCGCTTGGCGTCAGCCTCACCGCGGACGACCGGGAGATGCTGACCGGGCTGGCCGAGCCCGCTGATCAGTATTGGGGCAGCCGCCAGGCGCTCGCCTGGACCTAGTTGACCTCGCTACTGTCGAGGTTCCCAGGAGAAGAAGCGCGCCCCGATCAGGAGGGCCGCCACCCCCCAGGCCGCCATCACTAGCAGGTCATTGCCGTAGAGACCCGAACCAGTGGGCGAGAAATAAGAGCCGACCAGGGCGTCCGCGAAATGGCGGATCGGAAACAGTTTGGAGACCGTATCCAGCCAGGCGGGAGCATTCTGCAGAGGGATGAAGACGTTGGAGATGAAAAGCAGGGGCAGCACCGAGGCGTTGACCACGGCGGGCGAAGCATCGGCGTTGGGGATGACCGCTGTCACCGCAATCCCCAGGGCGCAGAAGGTGGCGGCCCCCACCACCAGGGTCAGCAGGAACGCGGGCAGGGTGTGGGTCGGCAGCGCCGCGCCATAAAACAGCCGGCCGAAAGTCGCGCAGATGATCACCAGCAGGATCGCGAGCAGCACCGCATGCGCGATCCGGCCGACCATGTAAGCCCAGGCGGGGAGCGGACTTCCCCGGATCCGCTTGAGCACCCCCGAGTCGCGCTGGAAGGTCAGGCTGATGGCGATATTTGTGTAGCAGGCCGTGATGACGGCGAAGGCCGTGATCGCCGGCACATAGAAGGTCGCGACCGTGGTCTTCACCCCGGCGATCCGGATGTTCTGGTTCCCAAATACCAAGCTGAAGATCACCAGGAACATGATCGGGAAGACCAGGGTGAAGAACGCCGACGCCGGATTGCGCCAGAAGGCCTTGTTGGTGAACATCACCTGTCGCAGGGCACGAGTCATGTCGTTCATTCGGGTGGGGCGGCCGGCGCGCTCTCCCCGGTGATCGCCAAGTAGACGTCCTCGAGCGAGGGACGGGTCACTTCGAGCCCGACCAGCTGCACATGATTGGACACGGCCCAGGATGTCAGTTCATAAAGCGTGTGGGTCGGATCCTCGCTGGTCAGCTCCAGGATGCTGTCTCTGACGGTGGCCCCGCGCCGGATGGCATCCGGCAGCTGACTGCCGTCCGGCAGCCGGAAACGAATGGTCGTGCCGGCCCGGTCCCGCCCCGCCAGGGTGCGCGGGTCGCCTTGAGCCACGATGCGTCCGGCCGCGATCACGGCCACCCGGTCGGCGAGGTACTGGGCCTCGTCCATGTAGTGGGTGGTCAGGAAGATCGTCTTGCCCAACGAGGCCAGGTTCTTGACCACCTCCCAGGCGTGCCGGCGCGCGTTCGGATCGAAGCCGGTAGTCGGCTCGTCCAGGAAGAGGACCTGCGGGTCGCCGGCCAGGGCGATCCCGACGTCGAGGCGGCGCTTTTGGCCGCCGGAAAGCTTGTCCACTCTCGCCGTCCGCTTGTCTTCCAGCCCAACCAGCGTGATGACCTCGGCCAGGGGTCGAGGATGCGGATAGAAGCCCCGATACATGTCGATGGTCTCCGCCACCGTCAGGTACGGGTCGATGCCCGTCGATTGCAGGACAATGCCCAGTTGCTCTTTGAGTTTGCGACTGTGCCCCGCGGGATCGAGGCCGAGGACCGAGACTCGGCCGGCGTCCCGATGGCGAAAGCCTTCGAGAATCTCGACGGTGGTCGTCTTGCCGGCTCCATTCGGACCAAGGAGCGCGAAGACCTCGCCTTCAGCAACGGACAGGTCGACGCCCTGAACGGCTGCCAGACTGCCGTATGACTTGCGCAGGCCCTCGACCTCGATGACGGCGCTGGCCATGGTCCCCTCCTCACGCCTAGCCTATCAGCCCAGCTTCGCCGACAGCAGCTGGCTCGCGAGTCGCGCGGCCCCAGCTACCGGTTCCTCGTTGAGGCGAGTCGCCGCCAGCCCGTCGGCACTCAGCCGAGCTCGGACCGCACCTTCCAGAAGTGGCTGATGCAGCAGCAGACCGCCTGCTAGCACGACTGGCCCCTGCTCGCCCAGCCGCTTGGCCACGCGGATGGCCAGGTCCGCCAGGCTGTCGGCGCCCTGCTCGATGATTGCCTGGGCGCCGGGGTCCTCGGGCGCGGCACGAAATACGGCACCGGCAAGGGCAGCCCATTGCTCAGGCTCCCGGCTCCCATGGAGCTGGGCAGCAAGCGCGAGCGGGTCGCTTACCCCGGCGGCCGCCATCAGGGCCGCACCCAGCGGGCCGTTGCGACCTCCGTCATCCACTCGGCGCAGCAGCCCTCGCAGCGCTTCTCGCACCAGCCAGGCGCCTCCCCCATCGTCGCCCAGCAGCCAGCCCCAGCCACCAGCCCGCGCCTCCTCGCCCCTCTGATTCCGGCCGTAGGCAACCGACCCAGTCCCGGCGATCAGGGCCACGCCGGATACCAGGTTGGCGGCGGCCAGCACCAGCCGAGAATCGTGCACGACCTGCACCCGAGCGCCGGGGAGGAGCTCGGTGAGCAGGCGCTCCAGCTGGCCGCGGGCCCGCGCGTCCTCGGTCCCGGCCGCGCCGGCACAGCAGGCGTCGACCCTGGGATTCCCAAGGTCATCCAGCACGGCCGCCAATCGGCGGCGGACCTCCGCCGATCCGACGGCCGTGATGTTGGTTCCGGCACCGAAAGCCTCGATTGGGACATCACGATTGCGCACCAGCCGCGCCCGGGTGCTGGTGCCACCCATGTCGAGGCCCAGGACCGTGGTCACCAGGTCTGCGTCACCTTCTTGAGGGAGCGTGGCCGGTCCGGGTCGCGCCCGCGAGCAAGGGCCAGGTGGTACGCAAGCAGCTGCGCCGCGACGGCGAGCGACAGCGGTGTCAGGGCCTCGGGAAGCCCGCTGTTGAACAGGACAGCTGAGGCCGCATCAGGCAATGGGTCGGTCCCATCCGCCAGCTGCCGCACCTGGCAGCCCGAGTGGTGAAGACGCGCCGCCAGCTGCCGGCTGTCGGCCTGGGTCGGCCCGGGCGACTCCACCATGATCAGAGGGAAGCGGTCTTCGGCAATCGCGATCGGGCCGTGCAGAAAGTCGGCGGCCGACCACGCCCTGGCCATCACATAGCTGGTTTCGGTGAGCTTGAGGGCCAGCTCTTCGGCTGTCGCCAGGTTGAAACCCCGGCCCAGGACGACCAGGTTTTCGCCTGCGATCGAATTCCCCATCCGCTGGGCCTGGTCCTCAGATGCCAGGGCGACGCGCATGGCCTCGGGCACGTGTTGGAGCGCCTTAAGGAAGTCGGGGGCGGGGTCGAGGGCCTCCGACAGCAACGCGATCGCCAGCAGGCTGGCCGTGTAGGTCTTGGAGGCCGGCACGCTCTGCTCCGCACCCGCCTGCAGCGCCACCGCGAAATCGGCAGCCGCCGCCAGGGGTGAGCCGGCCTCGTTGGTCAAGGCAACGGTGACCAATCCCTGACGCCGTGCTTCTTCCAGGACGGCCGACACGTCCGGGGATGCCCCGGACTGGGAAATGCCAATCACGCAGAAGCGCTCCAGTCGTGGCGGGGCCGCGTAATGCGTGAACAGCGACGGCGCGGCCAGCGCCACCGGGATCCGATTGCGAGCCTGAAAAAGGTACTTGGCGTAGAGCGCCGCGTGATCGGAGCTGCCGCGGGCAGCGAGCATGATTGCGATCGGTTGTGCGCGCTTGATGGCGGCGGCAATCGGCTCCAGCGCGGCCGCATCGCCCAGCAGCCGCGCGGCTACCGCGGGCTGCTCCCCAATCTCGCGTCGAAAATGGCTCACCGTTCGAACACGATGCGGCCCGCCACCATCGTCAAGCGGACGCGCATCTGGGCATCAAGGATGATCAGGTCGGCATGAGCGCCCGGGCATAACCGACCCAGGTGTGGCTCGTCCAGGAGGGCCGCCGGCGACTCGGTCGCCGCGGTCAGGGCACGCTCGCGCGAGCCGTTCGCGAGCCCGCCCATCCGCCGGACCAGCTCGTCCATGGTCGCCACGCTGCCGGCCAGTGTGCCGTCCTCGAGGCGGACGGCCGATCCATCGCTGACCACGTCGCGTCCGCCAAGCCGGTACCGCCCGGCGGGTGCGCCCGCGGCGGATGTCTGGTCGGTCGTCAGCGCGACCTGGGTAGGCCGCTTGAGCCGAAGGACCTGCTCCATGGTCGCGGCATGGAGATGCTCGCCGTCCCCAATCAGCCCCACGGTCACCCGGTCGTCCATGAGCAGCGCGGCCGCAATCCCCGGGCGCCGGTGATGGAACGCGCGCATCGCGTTGTAGAGATGCGTGCCGAAACGGACGCCGGCGTCGATGGCGCGCTGGCCCTGCTCGAAATCGGCTCCGGTGTGGCCGGCCGCGACGATCACGCCCGCCTGGTGCAAGCGCGCGACGGCCTCCAGGCCGCCAGGCAGCTCGGGGGCCAGGGTCATCATCCGCGGCGCAGCGGCCAGCACCTCCGCGATTCGGTCTGGCGTCGGTTCGATGAGATTGGCCTTCTCGTGCGCACCGCGAAACGCCGGGTTGAGGAAGGGCCCTTCCACGTGCGCGCCCAGCACCCGCGCTCCCGGGGACGCCGCCGTGCGCGCAGCGCGAACGAATGCGTGGACTTCGTCGAGCGGGCTGGAGATGATCGTGGGCAAGAAGCTCGTCACGCCAGAGGCGGGCAACGCGCGGGAGATGGCCGTGATCGCCTCCGCGCCCTGGGCCGCGTCGTGGCCGTTGAAGCCATTCACCTGCACGTCAATGAAACCTGGGGCAATCAGCTCGCCCGCCTCGACAACGATCTCTCGATCGATCGGCGACGGCGGGCGGCCGGTGCCGACCCAGGCGATGCGGCCGTCCTCCACGAGCACCGCGGCATCCAGGGCGGCGATCCCATGAACGGCGCCGCGGAGGAGCAAGTTCATACGTTCATCGCCCCAAGTCTTCGAGCGCGAGGGCGAGGTCCCCGCCAACCGTGGTGAGCCTGGTGCGGGCGGCCTCGGCGGAAAGCCCGGCCTCTAGCATCAGGATCGCCAGCTTGACGCTGCCGCCACTCTCCTCCAGCGCCCGCTCGATGTCAGCGGGGCCCGCCCGGGTCAGATCCGCGATGGTCCGGCGGGCACGCCGCCGCAGTTTTTCGTTCTGCGGAGTCACGTCCACCATGCGGCCCCGGTAGACATGCCCCAGCCGCGCGAAGACGCCCGTGCTGAGCATGTTCAGGACAAGCTTCTGAACCGTGCCGGCCTTGAGCCGCGTCGACCCGGCGACCACCTCCGGGCCGGGAATCACCTCGATCGCCACATCCGTGGCGCGAGCCAGATCCGCGCCCGGCACGCAAACC